>JANMHY010000729.1:0-2145 GCA_031375525.1 Burkholderiales bacterium | reverse complement strand
GCTACGGAGCGCACAGCCCGGGCAACAGCTTCCTGCACCCGCGCGAGATGGACCCGCAGGGCAAATACAAAGGCCAGATCGCGTCGTCGCTGATGTCGCTGTCGGGCACCAAGGAGGGCGGCGCGCTGATGTTGATCGACGCCGAGAACTTCTCGGAGAACAACACGCCGGCCAACAAGAGCGTTACTGCGACTGTTGGTCAGCGACACCTGACCGACCGCGAGATTCCTTCCGAGCGCGGCCTGTCGCTCGTCGGCCGCGCGACCGCGCCGTACCCGCTGTGGGACGGCACCGACCGCGTGCTCGTCGCCTTCCGCACCTGCGAGGTGACGAAGGACGGCGTGGTGATCCCGTGCACGCGCCTGACCGCGGCCGAGATCGAGCGCCTGAACACCGAGCGCACGATGGAAGAAGAGGCGCTCGATCCGATCCAGGACAACGTGCCGCCGATCTACTCGATCTACATGTACGACCCGAACGTGCAGACGTGGTTGATCGTCGCCGCGCCGCCGACCGGCTTCATGTTCACCGACCCGGTGGCGATCCAGGCCCGTGCCGAGCCGGCGGTGGCCGCGCCGAGTGAAATGGATGCCTCGCTGGCGTTGGCCAACAAGGCGACGATCGCCGTGCGCAGCATCTACGACACCGACGGTCTGAACCGCATGGGTGAAGCCGTGCTCGTGCCGGGCGACCTGCCGGCCGGCTGTGCGCGCGGCATTGCGCAAACGGCGGCCACGCATGCCGAAGACACGCGCTCGATGATCGCCGACCTCGGCAAGATGAAAGACCCGGCCGACCCCGCGTACCACTGTGCCCCCGCGCGCTTCGTGCGCGCGATCCGCGCGATGGCGCCGCAGGAAGGCATGACCGGCATGCGCGAAGCGATCGGTGAGACCGACTTCGAGCCGCAGCAGATCCTCGGCTATGCGCCGGTCGAGCCCGATGGTTCGTTCAAGCTCGAAGTGCCGGCCGACACACCGCTGGCGCTGTCGATCGTCGATGCCAAGGGCCGCGCGCTGCAGACGCACCTGAACTGGATTCAGGTGCGGCCGGGTGAGCGCCGCACTTGCGACGGCTGCCACAGCCCGCGCCGCGGCGCCTCGATCAACGACGCCACGATGACCAACACGCTGCCCGCAGCGGTAGTGACGTCGATGACGACAGCGCACGCCAGCGGCGAAACGATGGCCGCCACGCGCACGAAGGTCGATCCGACGGCGCTGCAACTGTCGAGCGACATGATGTTCAGCGACGTCTGGGCCGACAGCAGCAAAGCCACGCCGCGGGCTTCGATCGCGATCACCTACGCCGGCCTGCCCGCGGGCACCGCGCCGACCAACGGCATCCTCAACTACCCCGATCACATCCAGCCGATCTGGGAGCGCAACTGCGTCAGCTGCCATGCCGCAGGCAACGCGCGTCTGGACCTCTCCGCCACGATCTCCGGCACTGGCCGCCTGACCTCGTACCAGGAACTGCTGCTCGGCGACCCGCTGCTCGACGCCAACGGCCAGCCGGTGACGCGGCTGCGTGATGGCGAGCGCGAAGTCGTGCGCGGCCCGTCGCTGGTGGAGACGATGGCCGGCGGCGCCGACGGCATGACGCGTTCGAGCCGCCTCGGCGAAATCCTCTACGGCGAACAAGTGAAAGCCAGCGCCGAAGCGCGCACCGCGTTCCCGACGCCGGCCAACAACCATGCGGCGCTGCTGACCGCGGCCGAGCGCCGCGTCGTCACCGAGTGGATGGACATGGGCGGCCAGTACTTCAACAACGTCATGGCCAGCAACAGCCCGGCCAAGCGCGCCACCGCGTTGTCGCGCGCCACCTTCGACACAGCCGTGCACCCGGTGTTGAAGGCGCAGTGCGCGGCCTGTCACCAACCGGCGGGAACGTCGGGCGCGGCGAGCACCGGCAGCAGCTTTGCGCGCAGCCGCTTCGTGCTCACCGGAAGCCCGATGGGTGACTACAACGTCACGCTGTCGATGATCTCGAACACCTGCGTCCTGAACAGCAACGCGCTCATCGTGCGACCCTCGACAGCGCCGCACCCGAGTGGAGCGGCGGGCAGCACACCGCTGCTGGCGGGAAGCGCGGGATACACCGCCATCGCCAACTGGATCACCTCGGGATGCGCTCCATGATGAA
>JANMHY010000714.1:0-5007 GCA_031375525.1 Burkholderiales bacterium | reverse complement strand
CCTGCCATAGCGTCGTGCCGGCGATGATGAAGCAGGGCTACGGCCGCATCGTCAACGTCGCCTCGGTGGCGGGCAAGGAAGGCAACCCCAACGCCAGCCACTACAGCGCCAGCAAGGCCGGGCTGATCGCGCTGACCAAGTCGCTCGGCAAGGAGCTGGCGACGAAGAACATCCTCGTCAACGCGGTCGCGCCGGCAGCGGCCAAGACCGCGATCTTCGAGCAGATGAAGCCCGAGTTCATCGACTACATGCTGTCGAAGATCCCGATGGGCCGTTTTGTCGAGCCGCAGGAAATCGCCGCGGCGATCGCCTGGCTGGCGAGCGAGGACTGCTCGTTCACCACCGCGTCAGTGCTGGACGTGTCGGGCGGTCGCGCGACGTACTGAGTCAGTCGCCGAGCGTGCGCCAGCGCTGCAGCAGCTCGCCGTAGTCGCGTCGCGACTCGTCGTAGGCGGCCGCGAAGCCGCTGCTCCTGCAGCCGCCGCGCTCGCGCACGAGCTGCGCGCCGGCGACCGCGCCGAGCTTGCGCGAGAGTTCGCGCAACTCCGGCGTGTAGGCCTGCTGCACTTTCTTCGACAGCGCGCCATGCCAGTCGGTGGCAGCGCTGCGCGGGCACAAGCGGTCGAGCGCGCTCATCAGGTCGGCCTGGAAGACGAGCTCGCCGATCAGCGCGCCGACCGGGTCGTCCCCGGGCTGCGCCGCAGGCGTGAACGATGACCTGGCCGCGGCTGCCACGCAGGCCACGCCGGCCAGCGCGATGACGCCGGCACGGGCCAGATGCAGGACAGTGCGGGAAATGTTCGGGGCCATGGCCGCAGTCTAGGCAGTGCGCGGGCCGCGCGCCACGCCTCAACCTGGGGGCGTGCGCCCGGCGCGGGCGCGGATGGCGACCAGCGGCATCGCGCGCCTGCCCGGTTTACTTCTTCTTGCCGGCCTTGGCCTGGCCCACGACTTCGAGGCGCGCATCGATGACGCCGGCCTTGGTCATGCCGATCTTGCGCGCGGCGCCGCTGGTCAGGTCGCCGATGCGGCCCGGGTCGGTCGGGCCGCGGTCGTTGACGCGCACGACGACGCTCTTCTTGTTGGCCAGGTTGGTGACCTTGACGCGCGTGCCGAACGGCAGCGACTTGTGCGCCATCGTCATCGCGTTGACGTTGAAGACCTCGCCGCTGGCCGTCTTGCGGCCGTTGAACTTGGCGCCGTAGTGGGCGACCTTGCCTTCGCTGGCGTCACCGCTGGCAGCAGGAGCGGCGCTGATCATCACCTTGCGCAGGGGCGCGGAGGCCGGGGCGGCCATCGGCGCGGGGGCCGGCGCGGGCGTGATGGCCGGCATCGCGGGCAGGGTGGGCGTCGCGGTCGGGGCAGAGGCCTGCTGGGCCTGGGCAGCACTGATCGTGGCAAGTGCGGCACAAGCCGCCAGCAAGTGGGTGCGGAAATTCATCGAGCAAGATCTCCAGGACAAGAGGGTGAGAGCGTCAACGCCATGATGATGAAGCCGCTACACGGGCGAAGGTCGTGCGGCGGCTGGCACAAATGATAGTGCCAGCGCAGCAGCCGGCTGCAGTCGCTATCGGTCGGTGATGCCGAGCTTGTCGAGCAAGCCGTTCAACTCGTCGAGCGAGCCGAAGGCGATCGCTATCTCGCCTTGTTCGCCCCACTTGGTCTTGCGCTGCACGCGGATATCGACTTGCGCGGTCAGCTTGTCGGCCAGCGCTTCTTCGAGGCGCGTGATGTCGCGCGACTTCTCCGGCCGGGCCCGCGGCGCCGGTGTGCTGTTGCCGCCGCTCGTGGCGCCGAGCGTCCTGGCGACCAGCTTTTCGGTGTCGCGCACCGACAGCTTCCTGGCGGCGACCTCGTTGGCCGAGAGAATCTGCTGCGCCGCGTCGAGCGCCAACAGCGCGCGCGCATGGCCCATTTCGATGTCGCCGGCCATCAGCATTTGCTGCACCGGCGCCGTCAGGTTCAACAAACGCAGCAGGTTGCTGGCGGCGCTGCGCGAGCGGCCCACGGCCTGCGCGGCCTGCTCGTGCGTCAGGTGAAACTCATCGACCAGTCGCTTCAAGCCTTGCGCCACTTCGAGCGGGTTCAGGTCCTCGCGCTGGATGTTCTCGATCAGCGCCATCACCGCCGCGGCCTCGTCGGCCACGGCCTTGACGAGCACCGGCACTTCGTCGAGGCCGGCCAATCTGGCGGCGCGGAAACGGCGCTCGCCGGCGATGATTTCGTAGCGGCCTGAACCCAACGGCCGCACCAGCACCGGCTGCATCACGCCCTGGCTCTTGATGCTCTCGGCGAGTTCGTACAGCGAGCCCTCGTCCATGCGCGTGCGCGGCTGGTAGCGGCTGGGCTGCAGAGCGCTGAGCTTCAACACGCTCGGCTCGCCGTCGTCACGCGGCGCAGCGGGTGGCGCATCGCTGACCCTCGGTCCGAGCAGTGCATCCAGGCCCATGCCCAGGCCTTTGGGTCGGTTCTTGATCGCCATGTCAGGTCCGCCCGGCCGCCCGAAGGACTTGACGCGCCCCTCGGGGGCCGCGAGCGCAGCGAGCTTGGGGTTGTTGCATCGCGCGATTGTCGGTCAGGAGCGCAGGCTGTCGAGTAACGATCGGCCCGCGGTCCAGTCGCCGAGAGTGGAGTCGCCATTGATGTGGCCTCGCGCGCCGATCGACACCTGCCGCGCGCCCCAGTCTTGCGCCATCCGCGCGCTGCGTTCGGGCGCACAGAACGGGTCGTCGCTGCTCGTCACCACCAGCGTCGCAAACGGCAAGCGTGCGCGCACGATCGGCCGCCACGGCAGCAAGTTCGGCGGCATGTCGTCGCGCTCGACGTCCGGCGGCGCGACGAGCAGCGCGCCGATCACACGCGCCGTCTGCCGCGAGTGCGCGGCCCACGCGCCGACGAGCTGGCAGCCCAGGCTGTGCGCAGCCAGCAGCGCCGGGCGATCGTCTTCGAGCAGCACTTCTTCGAGCCGCGCCATCCAGTCGCCGCGCTTGGGCCACAGCCAATCGCTCTGCACGACGCGCGTGTCGCCGTGCATCGCCTCCCATCGGCTTTGCCAATGCGCAGGCCCGGAGTCGAGCCAGCCGGGCAGCAGGAGCACGCGCACGCGATCGGTCATTGATTTATCCTAGCCGCCATGAAGAAGCACACCGTTTTTGTCGATGGTCAGGAAGGCACCACCGGCCTGCGCATTCACGAGTACCTGGCCAAGCGCAGCGACATCGAGCTGCTGAAGATCGACGCCGACAAGCGCAAAGACGCGGCCGAGCGCGCGCGCCTGCTCAATGCCGCGGATGTCGCCTTCCTCTGCCTGCCCGACGCAGCGGCCAAAGAAGCGGTGGCGCTCGTGACCAACCCCAACACCTGCGTCATCGACGCCAGCACCGCGCACCGCGTCGCGCCGGGCTGGGTCTTCGGCATTCCCGAACTCGCGCCGGGCCAGCGCGAGGCGTTGAAGAAGGCCAAGCGCATCGCCAACCCGGGTTGCCATTCGACGGCCTTCATCGCGCTGCTGCGGCCGCTGGTCGATGCCGGCATCGTCGCGCGCGATCTGCCGGTGACGGCGACGTCGATCACCGGCTACTCGGGCGGCGGCAAGAAGATGATCGAGGAGTACCAGGCGGCCGGCCGTGCACCGCAGCTCGACGCGCCACGGCCGTATGGCTTGAAGCTCGGCCACAAGCATGTGCCGGAGATGATGGCCTACACGGGTCTGACCACCAAGCCGGTGTTCATGCCGATCGTCGGCCCCTTCTACAAGGGCCTGGCGGTCAGCGTGCCGCTGCAACTGTCGCAACTCAAAGCCGGCACCGACGGCGCGGCGCTGGTACGCGCCATCGAGCGCCACTACGAAGGCGAGCGCTTCATTCGCGTCATGCCGCTCGGCGATCCGGCCGTCACCGAGCCGAATTTTTTCGACGTGCAAGGCAGCAACGACACCAACCGCATCGACATCTTCGTCTTTGCCGACGCCACGCAGGCGATCCTGATCGCGCGCGAAGACAACTTGGGCAAAGGCGCGAGCGGCGCAGCGGTGCAGTGCATGAATCTGCATCTCGGCTGCGACGAGGGCACGGGCCTCTAGCTTGGACCGCGTCGATGCGCTGGTTATCGGCGCCGGTGTCATTGGCTTGGCCATCGCACGCGAACTCGCGCAGGCCGGCCACGAAGTCATCGTCATCGACCAGGCCGAAGGCACCGGCACCGGCACCAGCTCGCGCAACAGCGAGGTCATCCACGCCGGGCTGTACTACGCGCCGGGCTCGCTGAAAGCCCGGCTTTGCGTCGAAGGCCGCCACGCGCTGTACGCGTATTGCGCCGAGCGCGGCATCGCCCACCGGCGCTGCGGCAAGCTCGTCGTCGCGGTCGATGACAGCGAGATGCCGGCGCTCGAAGCGCTGCACGCGCAAGCAAAGACGAACGGCGTGGCCGATGCGGTGCTGATCGATGCCGGCGCCGCGCATGCGATGGAGCCGGCCGTGCGCTGTGTCGCCGCGCTGCACTCGCCATCCACCGGCATCATCGACAGCCACGCTTACATGCTCGCACTGCAAGGTGACGCCGAAGACCGCGGCGCGCTGTTCGCGTTTCACAGCCCGTTCGACGGCGCCGCGGCGACGAGCGACGGTTTCGACGTGCGCATCGGCGGCGCCGAGCCGATGCGCCTGTCGACGCGGTTGCTGATCAACGCCGCCGGCTTGCAGGCCAGCGCGGTGGCGTCGCGCATCGACGGCCTCGACGCACGCCACATCCCGAAAGCACGTTTGTGCAAAGGCCACTACTTCGCACTGACGGGCCGCGCGCCGTTCTCACGCCTGGTCTATCCGATGCACAACCGCGCCGGCCTCGGCGTGCACTTCACGCTCGACCTCGGCGGCCAAGGCAAGTTCGGGCCGGATGTGGAGTGGCTGCCCGAGGGCGCCGCGCAGGACTACGTCGTCGATATCTCACGCGCGGCAGGATTCGCGCGCGACATCCGCCGCTACTGGCCCGCGTTGCCCGACGACGCAC
>JANMHY010000686.1:0-3817 GCA_031375525.1 Burkholderiales bacterium | reverse complement strand
GTCGCCGCGTCGAACGCCGGCGGCGCTGGCAGTGTCGTCGGCGACACGACGACGACGATGATCTGGATCGCCGGCGGCTCGCCGCTGCAGGTGCTCGACGCCTACATCGCCGCCGTGCCGGCGCTGCTGTTCTTCAGCTTCTTCGCGGCGCGCCAGCAGCATGCCTACCAGCCGATCGTGCGCGACGCGCCGCGCGGGATCAAAGTCGATGGTGCGCGTCTTGTCATCGTCGCCGCCATCCTGATCTCAGCCATCGGCGCCAACGTGTACTTCAACCTGCGCCAGCCGCAGGTGCTCGACCATGTGCCGGTGATCGGTGTGGCTGTGTTGTTGGCCATCATCGCCACCTCGGCCTGGCGCCAGCCCGACTGGCGCCTCGTTCCCGACGCCGTCAAAGGCAGCGTGTTCCTGCTCTCGCTCGTGCTCTGCGCGTCGATGATGCCGGTGGAAAGATTGCCGCTGGCGTCGTGGGCGACGACGCTCGGCCTGGGCTTCATCTCCGCGGTCTTCGACAACATCCCGCTGACCGCGCTGGCCTTGAAGCAGGGCGGCTACGACTGGGGCTTCCTGGCCTACGCGGTCGGCTTCGGCGGCTCGATGATCTGGTTCGGCTCTTCCGCCGGCGTGGCGCTGTCGAACTTCTTTCCCGAAGCGCGGTCGGTGGGCCAGTGGCTGCGCCACGGCTGGCATGTGGCCGTGGGCTATGTGCTCGGCTTCTTCATCCTGCTGGCCGTGCTCGGCTGGCATCCGGAGCCGCTGCGCAAATCAGCGCCTGCGGCGCCGGCGGCGGTGCAGAAATGACGCGGCCGAGGGTCTTGATCGCGCGCCAGATCTTTGCCGAGATCGTCGATCGTCTGCGCCAGCATGTCGATGTCACGACCAACGACGCGCCGGTGGACTGGCCGCGCGACGAGCTGATCGCCCGCTTGCAAGGCCACGACGGCGTGTTCGTTGCCGCTACCGAGCCGATCGACGCCACGCTCGTCGCCGCCTGCCCTGAGCTGAAGGCGGTGTGCTCGATGGCAGTGGGCTACAACAACATCGACGTTGCGGCCTGCGCGGCGCGCGGCATCACCGTCACCAACGCCCCCGACGTGCTGACCGAAACCACCGCCGACTTCGGCTTCGCCTTGATGCTCGCCGCCGCAAGGCGCATCACCGAGAGCGAACATTTCCTGCGTGCCGGCCGGTGGCAGCGCTGGTCGCACGATTTCTTCTGCGGCGCCGACGTGCATGGCGCCACGCTCGGCATCCTCGGCATGGGCCGCATCGGCCAGGCGATCGCACGCCGCGGCGCGCTCGGCTTCGGCATGCCGGTGATCTATCACAACCGTTCACGACTTGCGGCCGTCCTCGAAGCGCCGCTCGGTGCGCGCTGGGTGGACAGAGACACGCTGCTGCGCCAGGCCGACCATCTGGTGATCGTCGTGCCGTATTCGAAGACGAGCCACCATGCCATCGGCGCCGCTGAACTCGCGTTGATGAAGCCGACCGCGACGCTGACCAACGTCGCCCGCGGCGGCGTGGTCGATGACGCGGCGCTGGCGCAGGCGCTGGCCGAGCAGCGCATTGCGGCAGCGGCGCTCGATGTCTTCGAGGGCGAGCCCACAGTCCATGCCGCTTTGCTCAACCTGCCCAACATCGTGCTGACGCCGCACATCGCCAGCGCCACCGTCGCCACGCGCCTGAAGATGGCCGCGTTGGCCGCCGACAACCTGATCGCCGTGTTGAACGGCCGCGCAGCGCTGACGCCGGTCAAGGCGTAAGCATCAGCCCATCAAGGAGACCGCCCATGTTGCGCACCGCGATCGCCGGCAGCCTGCCCAAACCCGCCTGGCTTGCCGAGCCCGACAAGCTGTGGCCGCAATGGCGCGCCAGCGGCGCTGCGCTCGCCGACGCCAAGCGCGACGCCACGCTGCTGTGGATCAAGGCGCAAGAGGACGCGGGGCTGACGACCATCGGCGACGGCGAACAGTCGCGCCAGCATTTCGTGCACGGCTTTGTCGAGCGCATCGGCGGCATCGACTTCGAGCACAAGGTCGAGATCGGCATCCGAGCCGACCGCTACAAGGCGATGGTGCCGCAGGTCGTGGCGCCGTTATCGCTCGAAGGCCGTGTGCATGCGAGCGAAGCGAAGATCCTGCGCGCGCACACGCAGCGCCAGACCAAGTTCACGCTGCCCGGGCCGATGACGATCGTCGACACCGTGGCCGACCGCCACTACGGCGACCGCATCAAGCTCGCCTTCGCTTTCGCCGAGTTGCTGAACCTGGAGGCCAGAGCCCTCCAAGCCGACGGCATCGACATCGTGCAGTTCGACGAGCCGGCGTTCAACGTCTATATGGCCGAGGCGGCCGACTGGGGCGTGGCTGCGTTGGAACGGGCTGCACAAGGTCTGACGTGCAAGACTGCGGTGCACATCTGCTACGGCTACGGCATCGATGCCAACCGCCGATGGAAGAACACGCTGGGCGACGAGTGGCGCCAGTACGAGCAGGTCTTTCCGGCGCTGGCCAAGAGCCGCATCGACCAGGTCAGCCTCGAGTGCATGCACTCGCACGTGCCGCTCGATCTGATCGGCCTGCTCGCCGGCAAGGACGTCATGGTCGGCGTCATCGATGTCGCCAGCGACGCGGTCGAAACGCCCGATGAAGTGGCCGAAACGATCGGCCGCGCACTGCAGTTCGTCGCCCGCGACAAGCTCATCGCCTGCACCAACTGCGGCATGGCGCCGATGCGGCGCGACATCGCCGAGGCCAAGCTGTCTGCGCTCGCGCGCGGCGCCGCGCAGGCGGCCTGAAGCCGGCCGGGCGCTGCGCCCGTCCATCCCCGGAATGCGCGTAACAGCGGGTGTTCCGTGCGTACTGCCGTGCACTAGTTCGCGTCGCGCGTTCGGCCCGCGTCAGCACGCGCGCAGCGGTGCCACCATCAATGGGGTAGGCAGTCGGTTGTTCCAGCGATTGCCCGCAGCGTGGTCGATTTCCAATGGCAAGACGCCAAATCGGACTCGTCCGTGTGCACGACTTCTGCTCCACCGAAGACCGCCCTTTGACTGCAACAACGCCCGCCGTGACCAGGCCCCGCCAAGACAGCGCCGAGACCTCGGCAGCGCGCTCGCCGGTGCGTGCCGTGCGGCCGTCGCGCAGCGCGGCCGTACTGGCCGTGCAGGCGCATGCGCTGGCGCACGCGAACTTCGATGCCGCCGCCGCGGCGGTCGTCAACCAGTTGGCGCAGACGCTGCCGTGCGAGCGCGTCAGCCTCGGTCTGTACATCGGCGGGCGCCTGCGCATCGCCGCCATCTCCGGCGCCGCCGATGTGCGCGAGCGCCACAACGCCGTCGGCCGCATCGCCGCAGCCATGGCCGAGGCGCTCGACCAGCGCCTGGCCATCGTTCATCCGCTGCCCAGCAGCGCCTCGCCGGCGATCACGCTGGCGCACCAGGAGCTCGCGCAGTCCAACGGCCATGCCGCGATCTACAGCGTGCCGGTGGCGACGCGCCACGAGCTGCTCGGCGCGCTGCTGTTCGAGCGCCGCGGCGGTTTCGACACCCAGGCCCTCGAAGCGGCGAAGGACGCTGCGATGTTCGCCGGCCCGCTGCTGGCGTTGAAGCAGCGCGCCGATGACCGCGTCGGCCACCGCGTGGCGCAGGCCTTGCGTCCAGCGGCCAAACGGCCTTTCGGTGGCGCCGTGTTCTCGGTGCCGCGCGCCGTCATCGGCAGCGCGGTGATCGCCGTGGCCGGTCTGGCGCTGGTGCCGAGCACGCACCGCGTCGTCGCGCCGGCGCGCGTCGAAGGCGCGGTGCAGCAGGTCATTGCGG
>JANMHY010000682.1:0-6066 GCA_031375525.1 Burkholderiales bacterium | reverse complement strand
GCCGGCCGGCCGCACCTGATAGAACAGGTTGCCGCCGGCCGATTGCACGCCGTAGGCAATGGCAGTGCCGCCCGACAATTCGGCGATGCGGCGCTTCAGTGCGTCGCGGTTCGGAATGCTGGCGAGCACTGAGCGCGCATGCGTGTCCTGGCCGCGCATGAACGGCTCCCACTCGGCGTCCTTGGGGTTCTCCATCCAGCGGTACGGGTCCACCACCGTTTGGCCGAAGAAGGTTTCGCTGACCGGCTCGATGCGCGCCACCGGCGGCCCAGCCTGATTCGACAGCTGGGTCGATGGCTTGGCGGCTTTGGCCACCGCGGTCAACGGCAGCGTCGCGAGCGTGATCAAAGTGCAGCGGCGGGTGAGCGACAAGGCTGACTCCAAGGCAGTGTTGAGGCCGCAAGGGTAGCGTGTCACGGCCGTGTCGCAAAAGGTTCATAAACTGGCCGGATGAACGAGAAGGCTGCCCACAGCACTGCGCCAGCCGTCGGCGAAAAGCAGGTGGCTTCGGCGCTGCCCATTCACGCCCCACTCGACCGCGAACAAGCCATCCTCGACTTCAACCGCCGCGTGCTCGCGCAGGCCGAGCGCGCCGACGTGCCGCTGTTGGAACGGCTGCGCTACGTCACCATCGTCTCGTCGAACCTCGATGAATTTTTCGAGGTGCGCTTTGCCGACTACATGGAGGCGGTGCGCGAGCGCGGCACCGATGCGGCGCGGCGCGAGCTCGAAGCGCTCGCGGCCAGCGCGCATGCGCTGATCGACGAGCAGTACACGCTGTTCAACGCGCGGGTGATGCCGGCGCTGGCGCAGGCCGGCATCGTCGTCGTCAACCATGCCGAGCGCAACGCGGCGCAGCGGCGCTGGGTGGCCGGGTTCTTCGAACAGCAGGTGCATCCGCTGCTCGTGCCGGTGGGGCTGGATCCGTCGCATCCGTTTCCGCTGGTGGCCAACAAGAGCCTGAACTTCATCGCCCGCTTGTCCGGGCGCGACGCCTTCGGGCGCGAGAACGGCATCGCCATCGTCAAGGTGCCGCGTGTGCTGCCGCGCGTCATCCGCTTGCCGGCGGCGCTGTGCCGCAAGGGGCAGCAGGGGTTCGTGCTGCTGTCGTCGGTGATCCGCGCGCACCTGGAGAGCCTGTTCCCCGGCCGCCGCGTCGAGGCCTTTTCGCAGTTCCGCGTCACGCGCGACTCCGAACTGGCGGTCGATGAGCGCGAGGTCACCAACCTGCGTCAGGCGCTGCGCAGCGGCCTGTCGACGCGCCACTTCGGCGAGGCGGTGCGGCTCGAAGTCGTCAACACCTGTCCGGCCGAGCTGTCGCAATTCCTGCTCCAGCAGTTCGCGCTGCCGCCGGCGGCGCTGTACCGCGTCAACGGGCCGGTGAACCTGGTGCGCCTGGCGCAACTGATCGACCAGGCCAGCGAAGCTGAGGACAAGCCGCAGCTTCGCTTTGCACCCTTCGATCCGGCGTGGCCATCGAAGCGCCTGGCGCGCGAACGCTCGATCTTCGAAGCGCTGCGCGACGGCGGCGACATCCTGCTGCACCACCCGTTCGAGAGCTTCGAGCCGGTGGTGGCGTTTCTGCGCGAGGCCGTGCATGACCCGCAGGTGCTGGCGATCGCGCAGACCATCTACCGCACCGGCGCCGACAGCGTGCTGATGGAGCTGCTGCTCGAAGCGGCGCGGCGCGGCAAGGAGGTGATGGTGGTCGTCGAGCTGCAGGCGCGCTTCGACGAAGAGGCCAACATCAACTGGGCCGAGCGCCTGGAGGCGGTGGGCGCGCAGGTGGTGTACGGCATCGTCGGCCTGAAGACGCATGCCAAGCTGCTGCTGGTGACGCGCCAGGAGGGCGCAGCGCTGCGGCGCTACGTGCACCTGTCCACCGGCAACTACAACCCGCGCACGGCGCGCCTGTACACCGATGTCGGCATGCTCAGCGCCGACCCGGCGCTCGGCGACGATGCGCTGGCGGTCTTCCACCAACTCGCCAGCCAGACGCGCGCGCGGCGGTCGCAGCGCCTCGTGAGCGCGCCGTTCGGGCTGCACCGGCGCTTGGTGCAGCACATAGAGCAAGTGGCCGAGGCGGCGCGCGCGGGCCGGCCGGCGCGCATCGCCGCCAAGTTCAATGCCCTCACCGACGCCGGCCTGATCGACGCGCTGCAAGCCGCCGGGCGCGCCGGCGCGAAGATCGACCTCGTCGTGCGCGGCGCCTGCCTGCTGCGGCCGGGCGTGGCCGGCGTGTCCGACAACATCCGCGTGCGCTCGGTGGTCGGCCGCTTTCTCGAACACTCGCGCGTCATGTACTTTCGCTGGGGCGCTAGCGACGACGACCAAGTGCTCTTGCTGTCGTCGGCCGACTGGATGGGCCGCAACATGTTCCGCCGTATCGAGCTGGCTTGGCCGGTGCGCGACGCGGCGCTGCGCCAGCGCGTGATCGACGAGTGCCTGGTGCCTTACCTGCACGACACGCGCGATGCCTGGGAGCTGCACAGCGACGGCCGCTACCGGCGCGTCGGAGAGAACGGCGCCAGCGCCGCAGGCGCTGCTCAAACGGTCAGCGCGCAGCAGGCCCTGATGGTGAAGTACGGATGGACCTGATCCTGTGGCGCCATGCCGAAGCGGTGGCGTCGTGCGTTGATCTCGACGATCTCGAACGCCCGCTCACCTCGCGCGGCGAGCGCCAGGCCGCGCGCATGGCAGCATGGCTGAACCAGCACCTGCCGGCAACGACGCGCGTGCTCGCCAGCCCGGCGCGGCGCACGCAGCAAACCGCGCTGGCGCTGGAGCGAAAGTTCCGCACCGTGCCGGCGCTGGCACCTGATGCCTCCGTGACGGCGGTGCTCGAAGCCGCGCGTTGGCCCGATGCGAAAGAGCCGGTGCTGGTGATCGGCCATCAACCGACGCTGGGCCTGGTTGCCGCGCAACTCTTGGCCGGTGCGCCGCTGCCGTGGGCGGTGAAGAAGGGCGCGGTGTGGTGGCTGCGCAGCCGTCATCGCAACGGTGCGCGCGAGGGTGAAGGCCAGGTCGTGCTGGTCAACGTTGTCTCGCCGGACCAGGTCAGAACCTGATGCGGCCGAGCCAGATGTCGCGGTACATCGCCCAATCGCCGATGAAGCTGTAGAGCGGGCGCTTGAAGCTCGCCGGTTTGTTCTTCTCGAACACGAAGTGACCGATCCAGGCAAAGCCGTAGCCGCAGAGCAGGCCGTAGAGCAGGTATTGCGGGCGGCCGGAGTAGATCAGCATGCCCAGGCACAACAGCACCAGCGTCGAGCCGGCGAAGTGCAGCCGCCGGCAGGTGCGGTTGCAGTGTTCGCCGAGGTAGAAGGGGTAGAACTGGGCGAAGGTCTTGAAGGACTTGGGGTCGGCGGTGATGGTGTTCATGCGAGGGCCTTTCGCATCGCGTTCAACACGGGGTCCGGACTCTCCTGCATCAGGAAATGCCCGGCCGCAACGGTGTGAACCGTGGCCTTCAAGGCGGTGGCGACATCGCGCGTGCTGCGCGGCGGCGTCATCTGGTCGAACGAGCCGAGGATCAGGTGCGATGCGCAGCGCACGCGCTGCGCTGCGGCCAGACCAGCCGTGTAGGTGTTGCAGGCGACGAAGTCGGTGTGAAAGAGCAGCGGGTCGCCGCCATGCGCGAGCACCTGGCGCATCAGGCCGCGCGCGCTGCCGCGCAACCAGACGCCGGGGCCCGGGTACGAGGGCTTGGCGGCGAGTGTCGAGAACGAGTAACTGACCACCGTGTCGATGGCCTTGTGCGGTGCGCCGCGCGCGGCGTCGAGGAGTGCATCGGTCACCGGCATCGGCACCGTGGTGCCGAACATGAGCAAGCGCGTCGCTCGATCGGGCGCGCGGGCCGCGGCTTCGAGCGCGACGAGCGAGCCGAGGCTGTGGCCGGCGAGGGCGGCTTGTTTGACGCCGACCGCATCGAGCAGCGCCAGCAGCCAGTCGGCCATCGCTTCGACGCTCGTCAACGCCGGGCCGGCGCTGCGCATGTGGCCGGGCAGATCGAGCGCGAGCACGCCGAAGCCGTGGTGCGCAGCCCAGCGCGCGAGCAACGTCCAGACGCTGTGGTCGTTGAGCGCGCCGTGCACGAAGGCGATCGTCGGCAGGGAAGCGTCGAACGGTTTGCCGCCGGTGTAGGCGTAGGCCTCTTTGCCTTGCACGGTGAGCTTCATGCGCGTTGCGCGGCTTTGAGCGCGCGCTTCAGGTCGTCGATCAAGTCGTCCGGATCTTCGAGGCCGATCGACAAGCGGATCGTGCCCGGCCCGATGCCCGCCGCCGCGAGCGCGGCGTCGTCCATGCGGAAATGCGTCGTCGAGGCCGGGTGGATGACGAGCGAGCGGCAGTCGCCGACGTTGGCCAGGTGCGAGAACAGCTTCAGCGCTTCGATGAAGGCCACACCTTGTTTTCGCGAGCCCTTCAAGTCGAAGCTGAAGACCGCGCCGCAGCCTTTGGGCAAGAGCTGTTTCGCCAGTGCATGGCTCGGATGCCCTTCGAGTTCGGGGTAGCCGACGCCTGACACCATTCCATGCGCGGCCAGAAACGCCACGACCGTGCGCGTGTTGTCGACATGCCGCGCCATGCGCAGCGGCAGCGTCTCGATGCCTTGCAGCATCAGCCACGCGGTGTGCGGGCTCATGCAGGCGCCGAAGTCGCGCAGGCCTTCGCGCCGTGCGCGCAGCAGGAACGCGCCGTCGGTGGACTCTTCGGAGAACACCATGCCGTGAAAACCGGCGTAAGGCTGATTCAGCTCTGGAAAGCGCGTGGCGCGGCTCCAGTCGAAGAGGCCGCTGTCGATCAGCACGCCGCCGACGACGGTGCCGTGGCCGCAAAGAAATTTGGTCGCCGAGTGATAGACGAGATCGGCGCCGTGATCGAACGGGCGCATCAGCCACGGCGTCGTGAACGTTGAATCGACGAGCAGCGGCAGGCCGGCGTCGTGCGCAATCGCGCTCACCGTCGGGATGTCGAGCACGTCGAGGCCCGGGTTGCCGAGCGTCTCGCCGAACAGCAGTTTGGTCTCGGGCAGGATCGCGGCGCGCCAGCCGTCGATGTCGCCCGGCTTGACGAAGGTCGTCGTCACGCCGAAGCGCGACAGCGTGTACGACAGCAGGTTGTGCGAGCCGCCATAGAGCGCCGAGCTGGCGACGATGTGCGAGCCCGATCCGGCCAGCGTGGTGATCGCCAGGTGCAGCGCCGCCTGGCCGCTGGCCGTGGCGACCCCCCCCGAGCCGCCTTCCAACGCCGCCATGCGCTCCTCGAACACGGCATTGGTCGGGTTGCTGATGCGGCTGTACACATGCCCCGAGCGTTCGAGGTTGAACAGCGAGGCCGCGTGCTCGCTCGACTCGAACACGAACGAGGTCGTGAGGTAGATCGGCAGCGCGCGTGCGCCGGTGGCCGGGTCGGGCGCGGCGCCGGCATGCAGCGCCAGGGTGTCGAAGCCGGGGTCGGAATGGCCGGGCATGGTGTCTCCGCGGGGGCGGTTTGGGGCGTTCGCCCGGAGCCCCGAAACGGGGACGAGTGGCCGGCGCTTCGGGGCCGTTTTGGGGTCTGTCGGGCGACCCTGTGCGCAGCATTGTGTGCTATGTTGACCCGTATCCCACGCGACCCGGAGGCTTCCATGAAAGTCAGTGACATCCTTCTCGTCAAAGGCGGCACGCTGTTCACGGTGGCGCCCGATCAGCCCTTGGCCGAGGCCGTCGAAACCATGGCCGACCGCGACATCGGCTCGCTGGTGGTGATGCACCACGGCGAGCTTGCCGGCATCCTGACCTTCCGCGAGGTGATGCTGGCGATCGTGAAAAACGGCGGCAGCGTTGGCGCCACCAGCGTCGGCTCGGTGATGGACGACCACCCGCTCACCTGCACCCCCGACACCGAGATCGACGAAATCCGCCGCATGATGCTCGGCCGCCACGCCCGTTACACGCCGGTGATGAGCCAGAACATGCTGATGGGCGTGATCTCGTTCTACGACGTCGCCCGTGCCGTGGTCGAATCGCAGGACTTCGAGAACCGCATGCTCAAGGCCTACATCCGCGACTGGCCGGTGGCAGGGCA
>JANMHY010000653.1:0-6789 GCA_031375525.1 Burkholderiales bacterium | reverse complement strand
TGCGCGATGACATGCGTCGGGTTGACGATCTCGACGTCGTGCGGCGTCTGGATGTCGGCGGCCGTGACCGGGCCCTCGCCTTCCTTGCGCAGCACCAGCGTGACTTCGTCGCGGTTGTGCAGACGGAAGACCACGCCCTTCAGGTTCAGCATGATGTGGACGACGTCTTCCTGCACGCCGTCGACGGTGGAGTACTCGTGCAGCACGCCGGCGATCGTCACCTCGGTCGGCGCGTAGCCGACCATCGAGCTCAGCAGCACGCGGCGCAGCGCGTTGCCCAGCGTGTGGCCGTAGCCGCGCTCGAAGGGCTCGAGCGTGGCCTTGGCACGGTGGCCGCCGAGTGGCTCGACATTGATGGACTTGGGCTTCAGTAGATTGGTTTGCATGTCTTGTCTTGTTCCTCTCAATACCCTCGGCTCGTTACACCGATAAGGCTGATGGACCATGCCGGGCGTGTTTTAGAGAAGGCAGCGCCCGGCGAAGCCACCTTCGGACAGGGTCACGGCAACGCCGCGATCCCGCTTTCCTGTTTACCTGGAGTAGAGCTCAACGATCAGCGATTCGTTGATCTCGGCGCCGAACTCGTCGCGGTCGGGGGCCTTGCTGAACACGCCTTCGAGCTTGGCGGCATCGACTTTGACCCAGGCTGCAATGCCCACCGATTCAGCGAGCTTCACGGCGTCGATCACGCGCAGTTGCTTCTTCGACTTTTCGCGCACCGCTACAGCGTCGCCGACCTTGACCGAGTATGAAGGGATGTTGACAACCTTGCCGTTGACGGTGATTCCCTGGTGCGAGACCAGTTGGCGCGCTTCGGCGCGCGTCGAGCCAAAGCCCATGCGATAAACGACGTTGTCGAGGCGGCATTCGAGCAGCAGCAACAGCGTCGCGCCGGTGTTGCCCTTGCGGCGCTCGGCCTCGGCGAAGTAGCGGCGGAACTGGCGCTCCAGCACGCCGTACATGCGCTTGACCTTCTGCTTCTCGCGCAGTTGCAGACCGAAGTCGCTGGTGCGGCTTCCGCTGGTGCGGCCGTGCTGGCCGGGCTTGGATTCGAACTTCGACTTGTCGCTGATGGCGCGGCGCGCGCTCTTCAGGAACAGGTCCGTGCCTTCACGACGGGAGAGTTTGGCCTTGGGGCCGAGGTAACGTGCCACTTGCTTGCTTCCTTCTAGATCAACTGACGCAGCCTTCTTGCTGCGCGAGCCCGGCGAATGTTGGTGTTGGCGTCCAGGCGGTGGACTTGGTCGGCGTCGTCAGATACGACGCCTTTTTTGCGGACGGCAACCGTTGTGCGGCACCGGCGTCACGTCCGAAATCAAATTGATGCGGATGCCCAGCGAGGCCAGCGCACGCACGCTCGACTCGCGGCCAGGCCCCGGGCCCTTGATGCGCACGTCGAGATTCTTGATGCCCTGCTCCTGCGCTGCGCGGCCCGCGTTCTCGGCGGCGACCTGCGCGGCGAAGGGCGTGCTCTTGCGCGAGCCCTTGAAGCCCTGGCCGCCCGATGACGCCCACGACAGCGCGCTGCCCTGGCGGTCGGTGATGGTGATGATGGTGTTGTTGAACGACGCGTGCACGTGCGCGATGCCGTCGGAGACGTTCTTGCGAACCTTCTTGCTGACGCGGCGTGCGGCGGTGTTCGGTTGTGCCTTGGTGGCCATGTGCTCGTTCCTTCTGGCTTATTTCTTCAGCGAAGCGGCAGACTTGCGCGGGCCCTTGCGCGTGCGCGCATTGGTCTTGGTGCGCTGGCCGCGCACCGGCAGGCCGCGGCGATGGCGCAGGCCGCGGTAGCAGCCGAGGTCCATCAGGCGCTTGATGTTGATCGACATCTCGCGCCGCAGATCGCCTTCGATCGTCATGCGGCCGATCTCTTCGCGGATCTTTTCCAGGTCGCCGTCGGACAGGTCCTTGACCTTCTTGTCGTAAGCGATGCCGGCCGCGGTGCAGATCTTCTGCGCCGTGGTGCGGCCGATACCGTAGATGTGCGTCAGCCCGATCTCGGTGTGCTTGTGCGGCGGAATGTTGATACCGGCAATGCGTGCCATGTTGCTTCCTTAAATCCTCAGCCTTGACGCTGCTTGTGGCGCGGGTCGGTGCAGATCACGCGCACGACACGGTTGCGGCGAATGATCTTGCAGTTGCGGCACATTTTCTTGACCGATGCGGCGACTTTCATTTCTCTTTCTCCTTCACTTGGCGCGGAACACGATGCGTGCCCGCGTCAGGTCATACGGCGTCAACTCAACAGTAACCTTGTCCCCCGGCAGGATGCGGATGTAGTGCATGCGCATCTTTCCGGAGATGTGACCCAGAACAAGGTGCCCGTTTTCCAGCTTGACGCGGAACGTGGCATTGGGAAGGTTCTCCACGATCTCCCCTTGCATCTGGATGGCATCGTCCTTGGACATGGCAGATTTAGCTGGTCTTGAAATTGGCTTTCTTCAACAAGCTCTCGTACTGCTGACTCATTACATAACTCTGCACTTGCGCCCAGAAGTCCATCGTCACGACGACGATGATCAACAACGAGGTGCCGCCAAAGTAGAACGGCACGTTCCAGCGCAGAACAAGAAACTCCGGCAACAGACAGACCGCGGTGATGTACACAGCGCCGGCCAGCGTCAGGCGGCCCAGGATGCGGTCGATGTACTTCGCGGTCTGGTCACCCGGGCGGATGCCGGGAATGAAGGCGCCGCTCTTCTTCAGGTTGTCGGCCGTTTCTTTGCTGTTGAACACCAGCGCGGTGTAGAAGAAGCAGAAGAAGACGATCATCGCCGCGTAGAGCAGCACGTAGATCGGCTGGCCCGGCGACAGCGCGCCGGCGATGTCCTTCAACCAGCGCACGCCGTCGCCGGTGGCGAACCAGCCCACGGCGGTGGCCGGCAGCAGGATGATCGACGAGGCAAAGATCGGCGGAATGACGCCGCTCATGTTGAGCTTCAACGGCAGGTGCGACGACTGGCCGCCATAGACCTTGTTGCCGACCTGGCGCTTGGCGTAGTTCACCAGAATCTTGCGCTGGCCACGCTCGACGAAGACCACGAACCAGGTCACAGCGACGACCAGCACCGCGATGATCAGGAAGGCGATCGTGCTCATCGCGCCGGTGCGCACGAGCTCGAACAAGCCGGCGATGGCGCTCGGCAAGCCGGCGGCAATGCCGGCGAAGATAACGATCGAGATGCCATTGCCCAGGCCGCGCTCGGTGATCTGCTCGCCGAGCCACATCAGGAACATCGTGCCCGAGACCAGGCTCACCACCGCGGTGAAGACAAAGCCCGAGCCCGGATTCAACACCAGCCCCGGCGACTGCTGCAGCGCCGCGGCGATGCCGCTGGCCTGAAAGAGTGCCAGCACGAGGGTGCCGTAGCGCGTGTACTGCGTGATCTTGCGCCGGCCCGACTCGCCCTCTTTTTTCAGCGACTCGAGCGAGGGCACGACGTAGGTCATCAACTGCATGATGATCGACGCCGAGATGTAGGGCGTGATGCCCAGCGCCAGCACCGAGAAGCGCGACAGCGCGCCGCCGCTGAACATGTTGAACAGGTTCAGGATGCCGCCGCTCTGGCCCTTGAAGAACTCGGCCATCTGACTCGGATCGATCCCCGGCACGGGGATGTGCGTGCCGATGCGATAGACCACGAGCGCAAGCAGCAAGAAGGTGAGCCTGCGTCGCAGGTCACCGAACTTGCCGCTCTTGGCGAGGGTTGTGGCGTTGGTGGCCAACTTCGTCCTTACTCGCTTACTCAGCCACCGAGCCGCCTGCGGCTTCAATGGCAGCCTTGGCGCCGGCGGTCGCGACGATGCCCTTCAACACGACCTTCGTACTCAGCTCACCGGTCTTGATGACCTTGACCGTCTTGATCATGTCGCGCACCAGACCCGCTTGCTTCAAAGCCAGCATATCCACCTCGGCCAGCGCCAGGCGCTGCAAATCCGACAGCGTGATCTCGGTGGCGTACTTCAGCGTCTGCGACTTGAAGCCGCGCTTGGGCAAGCGGCGCTGCATCGGCATCTGGCCGCCTTCGAAGCCGACCTTGTGGTAGCCGCCGGCGCGGCTCTTCTGGCCTTTGTGGCCACGGCCCGCAGTCTTGCCCAGGCCCGAACCGATGCCCCGGCCGACGCGGCGGCGCGCTTTCTTGCTGCCCTCTTGGGGCTTGATCGTGTTCAGTTGCATCACAGCACCAATACCAAGTAGGCGACCTTGTTGATCATGCCGCGCACCGCCGGCGTGTCTTCCAGCGTGCGCGTGCTGTTGACCTTGCGCAGGCCCAGGCCGCGCACCGTGTCGCGGTGCGATTGATGGGTGCCGGCGACGCTCTTGACGAGCTTGACGGTCAGCGTTTTTTTGTCAGCCATATTCGTTGCTCCGCGTCTGCTCAGTTGAAGATGTCTTCAACCGACTTGCCGCGCTTGGCCGCGATTTCAGACGGCGTGTTGCAGTGGCCGAGTGCGTTCAGCGTCGCGCGCACCATGTTGTACGGGTTGGTCGAGCCCAGGCTCTTGGCGACGATGTCCTTGACGCCCATGACTTCGAACACCGCGCGCATCGGGCCGCCGGCGATGATGCCGTCACCCGGCTTGGCCGGCGCCATCAGCACCTTGGCCGCGCCGTGAGCGCCGCGCACCTGGTGATGGATCGTGCCCTCTTTGAGCGAGATCTTCTTCATGTTGCGGCGCGCGGCTTCCATCGCCTTCTGCACCGCGACCGGCACTTCCTTGGCCTTGCCCTTGCCCATGCCGATGCGGCCGTCGCCGTCGCCGACGACGGTCAGCGCCGCGAACGACAGCGTGCGGCCGCCCTTGACGACCTTGGTGACGCGGTTGACCGCGATCATCTTTTCCTTCAGCCCGTCGTCATTGGCTTCGGTCTGAGCGCGGGGTTGAAACTTTGCCATCGTCTTATGTCCTTTAGAACTTCAGGCCGGCTTCGCGCGCGGCTTCAGCCAGCGCCTTGACGCGGCCGTGATACGCGTAGCCGGCGCGGTCGAAGGCGACGGTCTCGATGCCGGCGGCCTTGGCCTTCTCGGCGATGCGCTTGCCCACCGCGGCCGCCGCAGCAGCGGTGCCGCCCTTGCCGTTGATGTAGTCGGCGCGCACGCCCTTCTCGGCGGTCGAGGCCGAAGCCAGGATCTTTGCGCCGTCGTCGGAGATGACGCTGGCGTAGATGTGCGCGTTGCTGCGAAACACCGTCAGGCGCGCCACGCGCTGGATCGCAATGCGCACGCGGGTCTGGCGCGAGCGGCGCAAGCGTTGGTCGTTCTTGTTCAATGACATGGTCGCCGCTCCTTACTTCTTCTTGGTTTCTTTGAGCACCACGCGCTCGCCGAGGTAGCGGATGCCCTTGCCCTTGTACGGCTCGGGCGGGCGCGCGGCGCGCACTTCAGCGGCGATCTGGCCCACCACCTGGCGGTCAGCGCCCTTGATGATGATCTCGGTCTGCGTCGGGCACTCGACCTTCACGCCCGCGGGCATGTCCATCACCACCGGATGCGAGAAACCGATCTGCAGGTTGAGCTTGGTGCCTTGTGCTTGCGCACGGAAACCCACGCCGACCAGCGACAGCTTCTTCTCGAAGCCCTTGGTGACGCCGTTGACCATGTTGGCCACCAGCGCTCGCATCGTGCCGCTCATCGCGTCGGCTGCCGTGCTGTCGTTGGCGGCGGTAAAGGTCACCTTGCCCGCCTCGTTCTTGACCGTGACCAGCGGATGCGCAGCACGCTTCAACGTGCCCTGGGCGCCCTTGACGCTGATCTCATTGGCCGACACTGCCACGTCCACGCCTTGCGGGACGGCGATCGGCATTTTTCCTACGCGCGACATCGCTTGATCTCCTTAGGCCACGTAGCACAAGACTTCGCCGCCGACACCGGCAGCGCGCGCTTTACGGTCGGTCATCACGCCCTTGGGCGTGGTGACGATCGCCACGCCGAGGCCGTTCATGACCTGCGGTATGTTGTGACGGCCCTTGTAGATGCGCAGGCCGGGGCGGCTGACGCGCTCGATGCGCTCGATCACCGGACGGCCGGCGTAGTACTTCAGCGCGATTTCGAGTTCGGCCTTTTGTTCGCCCTTGATGGCGAAGCCGTCGATGTAGCCCTCGTCCTTCAGCACCTGCGCGATCGCCACCTTGAGCTTCGACGACGGCATCGTTACGGCCGTCTTGTCAACGCTCTGGGCATTGCGGATACGCGTCAGCATGTCGGCGATCGGATCACTCATGCTCATGTGTTTCTCTCCTTCTCGCCTTACCAGCTGGCCTTGACCAGGCCGGGGATGTCGCCCTTGAACGCGAGTTCGCGGATCTTGCTGCGCGCCAGACCGAACATGCGGAACGTGCCGCGCGGGCGGCCCGTGTCGCCGCAGCGGTTGCGCTGGCGCGTCGGGTAGGCATTGCGCGGCAGCGCTTGCAGGCCTAAGCGCGCTGCATAGCGCTCGTCGTCGCTCTTCTTGGCGTCGTTGGCGGTGGCCTTCAGCTCGTCGTACTTTTTCTTGTACTTGGCGACGAGTTGCGTGCGCTTCAACTCACGTTGGATCAGGGACATTTTTGCCATGAGTTGCTGCCTTCAGGTCTTGAACGGGAAGCGGAACGCGGTGAGGAGCGCCTTGCACTCGTCATCGGTCTTCGCGCTGGTGGTGATGCTGATGTTCATGCCCCGCACCGCATCGATGTTTTGTTTGTCGCTCTCGGGTTATATTATCTGCTGTTTCACCCCTATGTTTTATTGTCCGTGGCCGTCTATGGAGCGGGAGGTGTGGCCGCTGTTGTCGCGAAGGCGCGGCAGGGCC
>JANMHY010000636.1:0-2182 GCA_031375525.1 Burkholderiales bacterium | reverse complement strand
AGCGCAACATCCGTGAGCGCATCGACCGTGCTGGCATGCACGACAAGTTCGGCCGCATCCTGGTGCCCACCGAAGAAGTGATCGAGCTGAAAAACGGCAAGAAATCGGTCACCGAGCGCCGCTTCTTCCCCGGCTATGTGCTGGTCGAGATGCTGATGGACGACGAGAGCTGGCACCTGGTGAAGCACACCAGCAAGGTCACCGGCTTTGTCGGCGGCGCGAAAAACCGCCCGGCGCCGATCTCGGAAGCCGAGGTCTTGAAGATCGTCAACCAGATGCAAGAGGGCATCGAGAAGCCCAAGCCGAAGGTCGAGTGGATCACCGGCGAGTTGGTGCGCGTCAAGGACGGCCCGTTCACCGATTTCAACGGTGCTGTCGAAGACGTGAACTACGAGAAATCCAAGGTGCGCGTGAGCGTGACGATCTTCGGTCGTTCGACGCCGGTCGAGTTGGACTTCGCGCAGGTCGAGAAGGTTTGATTTTTTAACCGCGAGGAGCTTGTCCACCGTGGCAAGCGTTTGCACTCGCTCTAGGAGCCACTGATGGCAAAGAAAATCGTCGGCTTTATCAAGCTGCAAATCCCGGCAGGCAAGGCGAATCCGTCGCCGCCGGTTGGCCCGGCGCTCGGTCAGCGCGGCCTGAACATCATGGAGTTCTGCAAGGCGTTCAACGCGCAGACTCAAGGCATGGAGCCGGGCCTGATGCTGCCGGTGGTGATCACCGCGTTTGCGGACAAGTCGTTCACCTTCATCCTGAAGACGCCGCCGGCCACGGTGCTGATCAAGAAGGCGATCAAGCTGGAGAAGGGCTCGGGCAAGCCGCATATCGACAAGGTGGGCAATCTGACGCGGGCCCAGTTGGAAGAGATTGCCAAAGTGAAGATGAAAGACCTCAATGCCGCTGACCTCGACGCGGCCGTGCGCATCATCGCCGGCTCGGCGCGCTCGATGGGCGTGACGGTGGAAGGAGTCTGACCATGACCAAGCTGACAAAAAAGCAAAAGGGCCTGGAAGGCAAGGTCGACAGCAACAAGCTCTATCCCGTGGCTGATGCGCTCGAGCTGGTGAAGCAATATGCCACCGCGAAGTTCGACGAGTCGATCGACGTGGCGGTGCAGCTCGGCATCGACGCCAAGAAGTCGGACCAGGTCGTTCGCGGCGCCGTCGTGCTGCCCAACGGCACCGGCAAGACCAAGCGTGTGGCCGTGTTCGCGCAAGGCGCGAAGGCCGAAGAGGCCAAGGCCGCCGGTGCCGACATCGTCGGCATGGAAGAGCTGGCGGCCGAGATCAAGGCCGGCAAGATGGACTTCGATGTCGTCATCGCGTCGCCGGACACGATGCGCATCGTCGGCACGCTCGGCCAGGTGCTGGGCCCGCGCGGCCTGATGCCGAACCCGAAGGTCGGCACGGTGACGCCCGATGTGGCCACCGCGGTGAAAAACGCCAAGGCCGGCCAGGTGCAGTTCCGTGTCGACAAGGCCGGCATCGTGCACAGCACGATCGGTCGCCGCTCGTTTGCCAGCGACAAGCTGCAGGGCAACCTGATGGCGCTGATGGACGCATTGAACAAGGCCAAGCCGGCGTCGAGCAAAGGCATCTTCCTGCGCAAGGTGGCGCTCTCCTCGACGATGGGTGTGGGTGCGCGTGTGGACGTGACGACGATCAACGCCGCGGCCGCGCCGCAGCAGTAAAGAGTGAGTTGGTGGGCTGCGCTCGGGCAACCGAGCGCAGGCCGTCAAAGACCGCTGGCGAGGCGAAAGAAAGCCTCTTAAGCAAGGGTCGCAAGACCCGAAGCCAGCGCAGATGGCGTCCCCGCTGTCAGAGGAATGCACGAGGTTCCGAGGCAGCAAGGTCGCTGGTTTGTGCCGAGAAGGCACGTGAGAGTGTGAGGAGCAGACCTTGAGTCTCAATCGCAACGAGAAAGCAGCCGTGGTGGCGGATGTGAGTGCGCAAGTCGCGCGCTCGCAGACGCTGGCGCTGGCCGAGTACCGTGGCCTCACCGTGGAGCACCTGAACAAGCTGCGCGTCGATGCGCGGGCCAAGGGCGTGTACCTTCATGTCTTGAAGAACACGCTGGCCCGTCGCGCCGTCACCGGCACGCCGTTCGAGGTGGCCGCGGAAGCCATGTCCGGCCCGCTGATCTACGGATTTTCGGAAGACGCCGTCGCCGCGGCCAAAGTCAT
>JANMHY010000631.1:0-1716 GCA_031375525.1 Burkholderiales bacterium | reverse complement strand
ACCCAGATGCCGACGCCCTGCGTCATCAGGCCGGCAAACACACGATCGAGCGCCACTGCTTGACGGCCGATCATGAAGATGCGCCGCGTCAGCCAGAAGAACGCCGCGATGACGGCGAAGACGCCGATGAAGCCGAGTTCTTCGCCGATCACCGCGAGCAGGAAGTCGGTGTGCGCCTCGGGCAGGTAATGCAGTTTCTCCACCGACGAGCCCAGGCCCTGGCCGAAGATCTCGCCGCGGCCGAAGGCGATCAGCGAATGCGTGAGCTGGTACGCCTTGCCCTGCGCATACGCCGGGTTCCACGGATCGAGATACGCAAAGATGCGCTCGGCACGCCATGGTGACAGCGCAATCATCAGCACGAAGGCGCCGACGAGCACCATCGCGGCGAGCAGGAACATGCGGCCGTTGACGCCGCCCAGGAACAGGATGCCCAGGGCAATCGCGGCGATGACCATGAACGCGCCCATGTCGGGCTCGAGCAGCAACAGCACGCCGATGACGCCCAGGGCAATCGCCATCGGCGTGACCGCGTGGAAGAAGTTTTCCCGCGTGTCCATCTTGCGCACCATGTAGTTGGCCGCATACAGCGCGATGCCGAGCTTGGCGAGTTCGCTCGGCTGGAAGTTCATCACGCCCACCGGGATCCAGCGCCGCGCGCCGTTGACGCCCTTGCCGATGAACGGCACCAGCACGAGCACGAGCAGCGCCAGCGCGACAACGAAGATGTGCGGCGCGTACTTTTCCCAGACGGCGATCGGCACTTGCAGCACTGCCAGCGAGCTCACGAAGGCAATCGCCAGCGAGATCGCGTGGCGGCTCAAAAAGTACGTCGGCGAGTAGCGTGCGAACTTCGGGTTGTCGGGCAGCGCGACCGAGGCTGAATAGACCATCACCAGGCCGAGCACGAGAAGGCCGCAGATGACCCACAGCATCGGCTGGTCAATGTCGGAGACGCGCTGCGCGCGGCCGGGGTGCGTGCCGGTCCAGTCGCGGATCGGCACGGCAGGCGCTTCGGCAACGCCTGCAAAGCGAAGGCGGAGTTGTTCGAAGCGGTTGCGGACGGCGCTGATCACCCGATCACCTCGCCGCTGCTTTGAGCGTGTGCCTGCACCGCGGCCACGAAGACCTCGGCGCGGTGCGCGTAGTTGCGGAACATGTCGAGGCTCGCGCACGCTGGCGACAACAACACCGCATCGCCTTCACGCGCGACAGTGAAGCACCAATCGACGGCCGCTTCGAGCGTGTCGTGGCGCTGCAAGGCGATGCCGCAGTTGGCGAGCGCCGCTTCGATGGATCCTGCGTCCTTGCCGATCAACGCCGCGGCGCGCACATGCTGCGCCACCGGCGCGGCCAGCGGCGCAAAGTCCTGGCTCTTGCCGTCGCCGCCGAGGATGACGATCAGCTTGCCCGGTGACTTGTCGGCGCCCAGGCCGTTCAATGCAGCGACCGTCGCGCCGACATTCGTGCCCTTGCTGTCGTCGAAGGCTTCGACGCCGCCGACCGTGGCAACGAAGGCCACGCGGTGCGGCTCGCCGCGGTACTCACGCAGGCCGTGCAGCATCGGCGCCAGCGGACAGCCGATCGATGACGCCAGCGCGAGTGCTGCGAGTGCATTCGCCGCGTTGTGACGACCGCGGATGCGCAGCGCGTCGGCCGGCATCAGGCGCTGCAGGTGCAGCTCGTCGGGTTGCACCGGCGCGCCGCGCTTGCGCG
>JANMHY010000628.1:0-4213 GCA_031375525.1 Burkholderiales bacterium | reverse complement strand
CCAAGCCGCTGCGTTGGCACCGCCGCGGGGACTGAGCGGCGCGGCGACACCCCTAACAGCCGCGCCACGGCGACGCGCGGCGTGACGACAATGAAGTTGCCGGGTGCTGCATGGCGCCCGCTCGTTGTGCCCGCATGTCAGCCACCGCCGCCACTGAACCGACCACGCCGCGCCCGCCCGGCGTGCTCGTCTTCATCTCCTACGCGCATGTCGACGACGCCTTGCGCGCCGGCCTGCGCACGCACCTCAGCACGCTGGAGCGTGAAGGGCTGGTGCAGGCCTGGGACGACCGCGAGATCCTCGGCGGCGACGCCTGGGCCGACGAGATCGACGCGCGGCTGAACCAGGCCGACGTGATCCTGCTGCTGGTGACGGCGGACTTCATCAACTCGCAGTACTGCTACGGCAAGGAGCTGGCGCGTGCGCTCGAGCGGCACGACGATCCGAAGGACCGCGCCATCGTGATTCCGGTGGTTCTTCGTCAGTGCAATTGGGAGAACACCCTTTTCGGCAAGCTGCAGGCGCTGCCTCCCGGCGCGCGGCCGATGTCGGAGTGGAAGACCACCGACGACCACCACACCGCCGTCACCAAGGGCTTGCGCAAGCGCCTCGAGCGGCTGATCGATGCCGACAGCCGCTGGATCGACCGTGTGAACCGGCGCCTGCGTGATCCGCTGTGGTGGCAGCAGCCGCGGGTGTGGGCCGGCGCGCTCGGCGCGCTCGTGCTGGCCACGGCGGGCGGCGCGTGGTGGTGGCGATCCGCAACGCAAGCCGATGGCCATGTGGAGATGGCGCTGCAGCACCTGCGCAGCGGCCGCTACCAGGACGCGGCGAACGAGGTCCAGCCCGTCTGCCAACAAGCGTGGGTGAGCCGCGACGCCTGCTTCGTGCGCGACAAGGTGAGCCTCGGCGTGAAGCTCGAACGCCAGGAAGACCTGGAGCAGTTCGGGACCCAGGTCGACGCGCTCAAGGCCCAAAGGCCCAACGACCCCGACCTGCTCTTCTTCGCTGCGCAACTGGCGCTGCGCGAGAACCGGCCCGAGCGACACCCGCAGGCGCGCGCCGAGATCGCGCGTGCCATCGATTTGACCGGCGGCAAGTTCCCCGAGGCACACTTCTACCTGGCCAACCTGGCGATGATCGACGGTCGCTATGCCGACGCCCTGCCGCCACTGGACCGGGCGCTCGACCCTGCCGTCAACAAGGTGGCCCCCGCCCACTACCTGAACGCGCGCGCCTATGCCCGCGCCCAGACCGGCGATGTGAACGGCGCCAGGGAAGACTACGAGCGAAGCGCCGAACTCGGCGCCATCCTGTCGCGCATCGAGCTGGCCGAATTGCTGTGGATGGGTTCGGAGTTCGACCGCGCGAGCCACCAGTTGCAGGAGGCAAGCCGCGCGCTGGGCAGTGCCAACCAACCGCTGTCAGGGCGCAACGCGTTGCCGTGGGCCTTCGAAACCGCGCCAGGCCCGGTGGTCCTGCTCAAGCAGGCGCAGGAGAAGCGCTGCTTTGCGCGCTGGATGGATCGCGCCGGACTGGCGCTGGCCGGCCGCGCCGAACCCGACACGCCGCCCACGTGGAACGACTGCGGCCCGGAGGCCACGCGCATCGCCTCGGCCGTGGCAGCGTCGCTGGCGCGTGCCCGCGGCGCGGGAATGAACGACACTGGCCGCGAGCGCGCGCTGCAGTTCGCGCGCCAGCACGCCTTGTAGGTCGCAGGTCGCGGTCAGGAAAGGCAGCTCATGACCTCTCGCTGGGTGACGCTTCCCCTTCCACCAAAGTCACCGCCAGGTTCGCAGGCGCGGTGGTTGCGCGCGACGGTGCGCGCTGCGCTCGGTGGGCTCGTCGCCTTCACGTCGGCCGCCGCGCAAGGCGCCACCGCCAACCAGGAACCGCTGGCGCGCCTGGAGACGGGCATGCACACCGCCGTCATCACGCGCGTGGCCACCGACAGCGCCGGGCGTTGGGCCGTGACGGCGTCGCAGGACCGCACGGCGCGGGTCTGGGATGTGGCCAGCGGCCGGCCCGCGGGCGTGTTGCGTCCGCCGCAGGACGATGACAACGAAGGCAAGCTGTTCGCCGTGGCGATGTCGCCCGACGGCCAGCTGGTCGCCGTGGCCGGGCGCACCCAGCTCGGTTCCAACTCGGGTCAGACGATCTACCTGTTCGACCGCGCCAGCACCCGCCTGGTGCGCCGCGTCCAGGGCCTGCCCGAGCCGGTGCTGCACCTGGCCTATTCGCCCGACGGCCGCTGGCTGGCCGCGAGCATGCAGGGCAAGGGCGGCCTGCGCGTGTACGACGCCGCCAGCGGCGCCGAGCGCGGGCGCGACACGAGCCTGGCCGACAACGCCTACAGCGTGCACTTCAGCGCCGACGCCAAGCGCCTGGTCAGCAGCAGCTACGACGGCCAGGTGCGCGTGCATGCGGTGGACGACCAAGGCGCATTGCGGCTGATCGTCGCCGCAAGGCCGGCCGGCGGCGCGCGCCCCTACGCCGCGCGCTTCTCGCCCGACGGCCAGCGCATCGCGGTCGGCTTCGACGACAGCGCGGTGGTGCAGGTGCTCGACGCGCAAAGCCTGGCCGAGGTGGCGCGGCCATCCACCAGCGGCGTGGGCGCGGGCAACCTCGCCCGTGTCGCCTGGTCGGCCGACGGCCGCAGCCTGCTGGCCGGCGGCACCTGGGCCGCAGGTGGCGGCACGTCGGTGCGGCGCTGGGCGGTGGACGACTGGTCGCGCTACCAAGACAGCGTGGCCAGCCGCAACGCCGTGGTCGATCTCGTCGGCCTGCCCGTCGCGGCCGGTGGCGGCTGGCTGTTCGGCGCCAGCGATCCGCGCTGGGGCGTGCTCGATGCATCGGCCAAGCTGCTGCGCCAGCAGGACACAACCATCGTCGACTTTCGCGATCAGCTCGAGCGGCTCGAGGTCTCCGCCGACGGCCGCCGCGTGCGCTTCGGCGTTCGCGGCAGCACCGCGATGCGTTCGTTCGACGTGCCCTCGCGCACGCTCGAAGCCGACGCCATGCCGTTGCCCGCCGCGCGCACGCAGGCACCGGGCCTGGCGCTCAGCGGCTGGCGCAACGAGGCCGAACCCAAGCTCAATGGCGAGCGGTTAGTGCTCGACCGCCACGAAACCTCGCGCAGCCTGGCCATCGCGCCGGACAGCCGGCGCTTCGTGCTCGGCTCGGAGTGGAACCTGCGCCTCTTCGACGGGCCGGGCAAGGCGCGCTGGCGGCGGCCCGTGCCCGGCACCGTGTGGGCGGTCAACGTCAGCGGCGACGGCCGCTTCATCGTCGCCGCGTTCAGCGATGGCACGATCCGCTGGCACCGCGAGGGCGACGGCCGCGAGATCCTGGCGCTGTACCCGCATGCCGACGGCAAGCAGTGGGTCGCGTGGACGCCTGAAGGCTACTTCGACGCCTCACCCGGCGCCGAAGACCTGATCGGCTACCACCTGAACCACGGCGCGGACCGGCAAGGCGAGTTCGTCGATGCGCGTCAGCTCTGGGAGACCTTCTACCAGCCCGGCCTCATTGCCCGCAGGCTCGACGCCGATGGCGACAAGCTGCTGCGCGAGCAGGTGCAGCGCCGCGGCGACGTGCGCAGCCTGCTCACGGCGGACAGCGTGCCCGAGCTGGTGCTGGAGTCACCGGCCAGCGCGCAGACCGACGGCAGCTACCTGCTGGCGGTGCGTGTGCTGCGCGGCGGCCTGGGCACCGGCAAGCTGGTGCTGCGCGTGGACGACGGCGCCGAGCTGGCCGGCCGCTGGAACACGCCTGCGCTGACGCCGGGCAGCGTGATCCGCATGCCGGTGGACTTGGCCGACGGACGGCGCAAGCTCTCGGTGGAACTGGTGGACGGGCGCGGCGTGGCCTCCAAGGCCGTGACCGCGGACGTGACCGTGAAGCGGCCCGACAGCGCCGGCGAAGGCACGCTGCACGTGCTGGCCGTGGGCGTGGCCAAGTACCCGCACGTGACCCCGCAGTTGAAGTTCGCGGCTGACGATGCCCGCGCCGTGGCCAGCCGCCTGGCCAAGAACGGCGGCGCCAGATTCAACGGCCGCGTCGTCACGCGCACGCTCACCGAGAGCGAAGCCACCGTGGCCACGATCGGCCGCACCCTGGCGGAAATGGCGGCCAAGGCGCGGCCGGACGACACCTTCGTGCTCTTCATGGCCGGCCACGGCACCCTGGTCGACGAGCAGTACTACTTCCTGCC
>JANMHY010000574.1:0-8585 GCA_031375525.1 Burkholderiales bacterium | reverse complement strand
CGAAATCTTCTACGGCCCGATCTACGAACACGCCGATGCCAAGGTCGCGGTGATTCCCGACTTCATCGCCAACTGCGGCATGGCGCGCGCGTTTGCGTTTCTGATGCAAGGCAATGTCGAGATCTCCGACGAGGCGATCTTCGGCGACGTGTCCGCCACCGTCGGTGCGGCGCTCGAACGCTGCCATGCACGCTCCAGCGCCCACACCGGCATCGCCCGCACCGCGTTCGAAAACGCGCTGACGCAACTGGTCTGATCAGAGGAATATCACCATGTCCGATCTGTTCGAAAACCCGATGGGCCTGATGGGCTTCGAGTTCGTCGAGTTTGCTTCTCCCACGCCCGGCGTGCTCGAACCGGTGTTCGAAGCGATGGGCTTCAGCAAGGTGGCCACGCACCGCTCCAAGGACGTGGTGCTGTACCGCCAGGGCGGAATCAACTTCATCATCAACAACGAGCCGCGCAGCACGGCCGCGTACTTCGCCGCCGAGCATGGCCCTTGCGCCTGCGGCATGGCGTTTCGCGTCAGCAACGCGCCGCTGGCTTATGCCCGCGCGCTGGAGCTGGGCGCGCAGCCGATCGACATCCCGACCGGCCCGATGGAGTTGCGCCTGCCGGCGATCAAGGGCATCGGCGGCGCGCCGCTGTACCTGATCGACCGCTTCGACGAGGGCAAATCCATCTACGACATCGACTTCGAGTTCATCGACGGTGTCGACCGAGCGCCCAAGGGCGTGGGCCTGAAGCTGATCGACCACCTGACGCACAACGTTTACCGCGGCCGCATGGCCTACTGGGCGGCGTTCTACGAGCGGCTGTTCAACTTCCGCGAGATCCGCTTCTTCGACATCAAGGGCGAGTACACCGGTTTGACCTCGAAGGCGATGACCGCGCCCGACGGCAAGATCCGCATCCCGCTGAACGAAGAGTCGTCGCGCGGCGCAGGCCAGATCGAAGAGTTCCTGATGCAGTTCAACGGCGAGGGCATCCAGCACATTGCGTTGCTCAGCGACGACCTGCTGGCCACGCTGGACAAGCTGCGGCAGGCCGGCGTGCCGCTGATGAAAGCGCCACCCGCCACCTACTACGAGATGCTCGACGGCCGCTTGCCGGGCCACGGCGAGCCCGTCGGCGAGTTGCAATCGCGGGGCATCCTGCTCGACGGCTCGACCGAGGGTGGCAAACAGCGCCTGCTGCTGCAGATCTTCACGCAGACGCAACTCGGCCCGGTGTTCTTCGAGTTCATCCAGCGCAAGGGCGACGACGGCTTCGGCGAAGGCAACTTCAAGGCGCTGTTCGAGTCGATCGAGCGCGACCAAGTGCAGCGCGGCGTGCTGAGTCCCAGCTGAACAACAGGAGCTTGACCCCATGAAGATCGACCGCATCCACCATGTCGCCTACCGCTGCAACGATGCCAGGCAAACCGTGCTCTGGTACGGCAAGATGTTGAAGATGGACTTCGTGCTCGCGATCGCCGAGAACGAAGTGCCATCGACCAAGGAGCCCGACCCGTACATGCATGTGTTCCTCGACGCGGGCCACGGCAACGTGCTGGCGTTCTTCGAGCTTCCCACGCGCGCTCCGATGGGGCGCGATCCGAACACGCCGAGCTGGGTGCAGCACATCGCGTTCAAGGTCGCGAGCCGCGCCGAGCTGCTCGAGTTCAAGGCCCATCTCGAGGCCAACGGCGTCGAGGTGCTCGGTGTCACCGATCATGGCGTCTTCCACTCGATCTACTTCTTCGACCCCAGCGGCCACCGGGTCGAACTGGCCTGCCCCGATCCCGACGAGGCAGCGCAACTGGCCAAGCTCGACGCGGTGAAGTGGGAAATGCTCGAAGAATGGTCGCGCACCAAGCGCGCGCCGAAGCACGCCGCGTTCCTGCACGCGAAGGAGCTGTCGAAGTGAGTGGCGACGTGAGCATCGCCACGCTGGACGAGACGCACGACGCGACGCTCGCGAGCTGGGTCGAGTCGGCCAACGACCCGGCCACCGATTTCCCGATCCAGAACCTGCCGTTCGGACGCTTCCGCGGCGCCGCCGGGCAGCCGTGGCGCATCGGCGTGGCGATCGGCGACCGGCTGATCGACCTCGAAGCGGCCGGCTTGATCGACACGCAGGACATGAACCGCTTGATGGCCGCCGGCACAGCCTCGCGGCGCGCGCTGCGCCTGGCGCTCTCGCACGGCCTGCGCGCGGGCAGCGAGCAGCGCGCGCGCTTCGCGGCGGCGCTGCGCGCGCAGTCCGACGTCGAGATGGGGCTGCCGTGCCGTATCGGCGACTACACCGACTTCTACACCGGCATCCACCACGCCACGACGGTGGGCAAGCTGTTCCGCCCCGACAACCCGCTGATGCCGACCTACAAGTGGCTGCCGATCGGCTACCACGGCCGCAGCTCGTCGATCGTTGCCAGCGGGCAAGGCCTGCACCGGCCGCGCGGACAGATCAAGCCCGCCGATGCGGCGCAGCCGGTGCTTGGCTCCTCGGCACGGCTGGACTACGAGCTCGAGCTCGGCATCTTCGTCGGCACGCCCAATGCGCTCGGCGAGCCGGTGCCGATCGAAGCGGCGCAGGAGCATGTCTTCGGTATCGCGCTGTTCAACGACTGGAGCGCGCGCGACATCCAGGCCTGGGAGTACCAGCCGCTGGGGCCCTTCCTGTCGAAGAACTTCGCCTCGACCGTGTCGCCGTGGATCGTCACGCTGGAGGCGCTGGCGCCGTTTCGCAGCCCCTTCGTGCGCCCCGAAGGCGACCCGCAGCCGTTGCCCTACCTCGACTCGCCGGCCAACCGCGCCGGCGGCGCGATCGACATCGAGCTCGAAGTCCGGCTGCAGACGGCCGCGATGCGCGCCGCGGGCCACTCGGGCGATCGATTGAGCCGCTCCAACTTTCGCGACGCGTACTGGACTCTCGCCCAACTCGTGGCGCACCACACCGTGAATGGCTGCAACCTGCAAAGCGGGGACCTGCTCGGATCAGGAACCTTGTCCGGCCCGTCGGCGGAACAGGGCGGATCGTTGCTGGAACTGAGCCAGGGCGGCCAGCAGCCGTTGCAGCTGTCGAATGGCCAGACGCGCAGCTTCCTCGAAGACGGCGACAGCGTGATCCTGCGCGGCCATTGCGAGCGCAGAGGGTTCCGGCGCATCGGCTTCGGCGACTGCACGGGCACGGTGCTGCCGGCATTGAAGGCTAGGCCGTGATGCAAAGACTCGAGCCCGCACGCGCGCGCGAGTTGCTCGCACCGCTCGCCCACTGGCGCCATGACGAACGCCGCGGCGCCATCACGCGCGAGTTCACTTTCGGCGATTTCACCCAGGCCTTTGCCTTCATGACCCAGGTCGCCCTCGTCGCGGAAAAGAGCAACCACCACCCGGAATGGTTCAACGTCTTCAACCGCGTCGTCATCACCTTGACCACGCACGACGCCGGCGGCTTGTCGCAGCGCGACATCGACCTGGCGCGTTTCGCCGACGAGGCGTTTGAGCGTTTTGCGCAGCCTGACACGTGAGGTGATTGGCCATGCAACGTCAGTTGAGCGAGATGGAGAAACACGGCGCGGCCAGCGGCCAGAGCGGCCCGCCCGAGCGAGCCGACTGGACCATCGACCAAGGCTGGGAGAACTACAGCGCGGCAGAGCACGCCACCTGGAGAACGCTCTTCGAGCGCCAGACCAAGCTGTTGCCGGGCCGCGCCTGCGACGAGTTCGTGCAGGGCATGCGCGACCTGCCGATCGGGCCTCAGCAGATCCCGGACTTCCGCCGCCTGTCCGACGCGCTGATGAAGCGCACCGGCTGGCAGGTCGTCGCGGTGCCGGGCCTGGTGCCCGACGAGGTGTTCTTCGAGCACCTCGCCAACCGGCGCTTTCCGGCTGGGCACTTCATCCGCAAGCCGCATCAACTCGATTACCTCGAAGAGCCCGACGTCTTCCACGACGTCTTCGGTCATGTGCCGATGCTGATGAACCCGGCGATTGCCGACTACATCCAGGCCTACGGCGTCGGCGGCCTGCGCGCTCAAGGCCTGGGCAAGCTGGCAAACCTGGCCCGCGTCTACTGGTACACGGTCGAGTTCGGCTTGCTGCAGCAGTCGGACGGCTTGCGAATCTACGGCGCCGGCATCGCCTCGTCCTCTACCGAAAGTGTCTTCGCGCTCGATGATCCGTCGCCGAACCGGATCGCGTTCGACCTCGAGCGTGTGATGCGAACCCACTACCGCATCGACGACTTTCAGGAGAGCTACTTCGTCATCGGCAACCTCGACGAGTTGCTCTCGCTGGCCCAAATCGACTTCGGACCGCTCTACGAACGGGCTCGAGGGCAGCCGGAATATGAGCCGGGGCAGATCCTGGCCGGCGACACGCTGATCACCCGTGGCACGGGTCGATATTTCGCTGACAAGCGTCGGGAGTCGTGAGATGCATGCGCCCACCAGAACCGTGATGATCACCGGTGCGGCCGGCAACCTGGGCCGCTGCGTCGCTGCATCGTTCCTCGCCAGCGGCGCCCATCTCGTGCTCGTCGATCGTCGCCGCGAAAGCCTGGCGCAGGCATTCGGCGCTGAGGACGAGCGACGCCTCTTCATCAACGTCAATTGCGTGCTGCCGTCGATCATCGACACGCCGGAGAATCGCGCTGCGATGCCGGACGCCGACCCCCCGCGCTGGGTGGCCGCGGAAGATTTGGCCAGCGTGATTGCCTTCCTGGCATCGGACGCTGCGCGCGCCATCCATGGCGCCGCGCTGCCGGTGACGGGGCTGAGCTGAATCACGCCCAGCCATGAGAAAAACGATCCCGCTCGCCGACGTCGTGGCGCTGATCCCCGACGGCGCGAGCATCATGATCGGCGGCTTCATGGGCGGCGGCAGCCCGCTGCGCCTGATCGACGAACTGGTGCGCCAGCGCAAGATCGCGCTGACGGTCGTCTGCAACGACACGGCGCGGCCGGGCGTGGGCATCGGCAAGCTGATCGACGCGGGTCTGGTGCGCAAGCTCGTCACCAGCCACATCGGCACCAATCCGCTGACGCAACGCAAGATGCTCGACGGCGAGCTGGAGGTCGAACTGGTGCCGCAAGGAACGCTGGCCGAACGCATCCGCTCGGGGGGCTTCGGCCTGGGCGGTGTGCTCACGCCCACGGGCGTCGGCACGCTGGTCGCCGAGGGCAAGCAGGTGATCCAGGTGCAGGGGCGTGACTACTTGTTGGAAACCGCGCTGAAGGCCGACTTCGCACTCATCAGCGCCAAGCGCGCCGACTACTACGGCAACCTCGAGTACGCGATGACTGCCCGCAACTTCAACCCGCTGATGGCGATGGCCGGCGCCGTCACGATCGCCGAGGCCGAAGACATCGTGCCGGTCGGCGCGATCGCGCCCGACGCGGTGGTCACACCGGGCGTGATCGTGCGCTATCTGGTCGGCAGGGCGCCGCAATGACTGACAAAGAAACGATCGCGCGCCGCGTCGCACAGGAGCTGCACGACGGCGACCGCGTCAACCTGGGCATCGGCTTGCCGACGCTGGTGGCGAGCTACCTGCCGCCGTCGATGCATGTCTTTTTCCACTCCGAGAACGGCATCATTGGCATGAGTCCCTTGCCGGGCGAAGGCTTCGAGGATCGCAACCTGACCGATGCCGGCGGCCGGCCGGTCGGTGCGATGCCCGGCGCCTGCGCCTTCGATTCGGCGTTCTCGTTCGGCATCATCCGCGGCGGCCACCTCGACGTGACGGTGCTGGGCGGGCTCGAAGTTGACGAAGCCGGCCACCTGGCCAATTGGATGGTGCCCGGCAAGATGATCCCCGGCATGGGCGGCGCGATGGACCTGGTGACCGGGGCGCGGCGCGTGATCGTCGCCATGACGCACCGCTCGCCGAGCGGCGCCAAGCTGGTGCGCCGCTGCAGCCTGCCCATCACTTCGATCCGGCGGATTGACCTCGTGGTGACCGAAATGGCGGTGATCCAGCCGAGCGACGCCGGGCTGGTGTTGCTCGAGACGATGCCGGGCGTCCGCGTGGCCGATGTAGTCGCGGCGACGGACGCGCGATTGCTGCTGGCGCCCCAGCTGCGATACCCGACCTGACTCGACCTGACTGCTGCCGCGATGGAGGGCAGCGTGCCGCTCGTTCCCGCAGAGGCGCTACGACCCGTGGATCGTGTGGTCGGTAATGAACCCAGTTCTATCCAGCAGCCGAAAACTGTTCCGCAAAAAATACTCAAGGCAGCGCCAGTTCTCGCTATCCGGCCCTCGTCTCAGCGGTTTTGCGGTTTTGCGGAACTGAAATCGATCTAAGGAAGGTCTGCATAAACCCCGGGCAACTGTGGTTGTGCGCGGTGGCGTGAATTGAGACGATGGCGCGCATGCATCAAAGCAGTCTGGCACTGGGGAACGCGAGCAAGCGCACTCGCAATCGTGACCTGACCGCAGACATGTCCGCGGCAGGTAAGCGTCGGCTGCGGACGCGACTCAGTGCGCGTGCACGCGCGACGACACCCAGCTTTCGATTTCGGACTGGAGCCAGGCGACTGCGCGCTTGGACAACTTGATCGGCACCGGAAACTGGTTCTGCGAGATGAGCTTGTAGATCGTTGACCTGGCCAGCCCGGTGATCCGCATGACCATCGGCAGGCGCAGGAGGATGGGTTGTGCGGCCATGGCGTACCCCGCTGCGTGCAGGGCTTGTGCGTGAACGCCGGGCGCCACGTTGGCAACGACGTTGGCGGTCCCGGCATGCGCCCCAGGCGCGACCTGGTGGGTCGCGAACGTCGGGTCGTCGGTTTGGGTTGCGGGCTTTGCGGACATGGCTGAATGCTCGTTCGGGCGTTGGCGCTTGAGCGGCAGCGCGCCCTGAGCGCTGCAACCGGTGGAGGTCCTTTCCTCGGCCGACACGCTGACCTCCGCGCGTGCGGGCTGAATTGGCTGTTCATCGGTGCGAGCCTGATCGGAGGTCCGAGCGGATCGCAGTTCATGCACGACCTGTTCAAGTGCGTTTCACAGGCAGATTCCCGGCATGCGAGGGCCGAAGTAGACACGTCGATGACTACGGACGAGCCGAGGAGTCGATCGGTCCATTTGGCGTCGAGCGGGCGCTGGGGGAATCCTGCGCAACCAGCGGTTGCGCGAGTGCTTGGAAGGTGATCCGGAGAACGGATCGAGATCAGATGCAGGCTCTGCCGTCCTGGACGGCGCTGACCGAGGGAGTCGGTTCGATCTGAGGGAGGGTCACGACCTCGAACGGCTGCTCTGGCCCGGAACGGCTAGCGGTGACAGCACCGGCCTGCTGCAGAACTTCGCCGTCAATGGCAGGCGCTCTGCGACGGTCGAGCCCATTAAATCGGCACCGTCGCTCGTCGTCAAGCAAGGCAGATCATCGGACCTGCATCGGCAAGTTGATCGTGCGACACCGACGGTGCGAAGGCCGACCATAACGGCATCGCGCACGCACTGCCCGAGAAGAAAAGCGGCCCCACCGCGGATGCGATGGGGCCTAATCGGCAGCGTCAGGCTGCCAAGGATTCTTCGGATGCTTCGAGGCCCTGCGTTCCGGCCTCGTCCTTGTCGAGGTCCAGTTCGCGGGCCAGCTCGCGCTGGCGCGCCAGGAGCGTGGTGAGGCGTTCGTACTCGAACGGCTTCGCTTGTTCCTCGCGAAGGTCTTCGAGGCGGCGGCGTGTCACCTCGCGCGCTTCGGCGGCGTAGCCGTGGTTTGGAAGGTGCCGCACATCAAGCTCGAAGTGGCGGCGAACGCCGGCGCAGTCGACGAACGATTCGCTACGCGGGAAGTCCTGGTCGGGTGGAGTGTTCATCGGTGTTCCTTGCGTGCCGCCCGGCGGCGTCGTCGTGCTCAGTGGATGTCGCCGGTCGGAGGAGTGTGCCTGCGGTTTGCGCGCCGTTGTCGCAGATGGATCACGGCGCGTTCGGGGGTTGAAAGCCAAGGTCGGCGGGTGATGCTGTCCTCGCGGATCGCTTGTCCGCTCACTCTTTGAGCCGACCCATGAACAATGACACCACCGACTTCGCCGGCGACGTATGCCGGCAACTGCAGGACGACGGCTACACCGTCCACATGGGGAATACCGCTGACGGACCGGAATTGTCCGGCAAGCACTGGTTCAGCTGGATGAAGTCCGGAATGTCGGAGGCCGAGGTCGGGCCGACATGTGAATCGGAACTGGGTGCATGGTCGAGCGCGCTGGCGCATCGAATCGCGAACAGCGATATCGAGTTGTACCTCGCTGAGGGCGGTGCGCCACAAGCGACGATGGGCCCGTTCCTTCCAGCCCGGCTGCCGGAGGCGGCGTTCGAAGTCGAGATGATCGCTACGAGGTTCGGCGTCACGCGCGACGCCGCCGCCGCGCAGGTCGAGCGGTTGCGCAGACAGTCGGTGTACATGAACGACCTCTACCAGGTGAACGCCCAGTTGGTGGCGGCACCGTTCGGCGCTGTCGCTGGCGACGTGATGTGGCTGTCGATCAAGCGACGCGACAAGGCACCCGTGCACGACTGGCGCGAGTTGCAGGCGGTGAAGAACCTGATCGTCGGTCCGGAGCACGAGGGCTTCGAGGTTTACCCGGCCGAGTCACGGCTCGTG
>JANMHY010000568.1:0-9951 GCA_031375525.1 Burkholderiales bacterium | reverse complement strand
CCTACGTCGGCATCCTCGACGCCGCCGACACGCAATTGGAAGAGATCGACCATGTCAGCCACGCCCGCCGCGACCGCCTGATGCGCCTGTTCGCGCAAGGGCGCAACGGCGGCAGGCCGACGCCGCTGTCGGTGCTGCGCGCGCTGCCCTCGCTGTTCGCCAAGGCCGCGCGCGCGGCGCGCTACGAGCTGCAAACACGCTGGGTGCGCGCAGCCGATGCGCGCAAGGTGCGCCGCATGCGCGATCAGGGCGGGCCCCATGCCATCGCCGACACGCAATCGCCGACGGTCATCCCCTACCTGCAGCTCTACGAGCATGCGCACCGCGAGCACGACCCCGGCACGCAACCGCTGCACGGCTTGGTGGCGCTGTACCGCGCCACCCAGGGCGACGGCACGCCGGCCGATCAGCCCTACCTCGAGCGCTACGGCGAGCCGCTGCTCGGCTGGGGCTCGCGCGTGGCGTCGCCGCTCGAAGTCACCGACGTGCCCGGCGGCCATGCCAGCCTGCTGCAGGAGCCCAACGTGCAGAAGCTCGCCGACGCGATCAACCAGCACCTCGTGCGCGCTCAAGACAGCCGCCTCGACGCGCAAGCGCCCGCGCCCTTCGTCGAACGCCGCGCCCGGCCGCGCAACGCGGCGCCGCTGCCCGCGTTGCAGACCGCAGAGATCGACGGATAAAGCGAGGAATAAGACCATCATGATGCCCACCGTCCTCGTCGTCATCGTTCACTACCGAACGCCCGCACTGACCATCGACTGCCTGCGTTCGCTCGAAGCCGAGGTCCGCGCTTACCGGAACGCGTCGGTGGTCGTGGTCGACAACCAGTCGCAGGACGGATCGGCCGCGCGCATTGCCGAAGCCATCCGCAGCGAAGGCTGGTCGGGCTGGGTGCGCCTGATCGAGTCGCCCGTCAACGGCGGCTTTGCCTACGGCAACAACCGTGTCATCGGCCCGGCGCTGTCCGGCGCCAACCCGCCGGACTACTTCTGGCTGCTCAACCCGGACACGACGATCTACCCCGGCTCGATGACGTCGCTGATCGACTTCCTGGCGGCGCATCCCAAGGCGGGCCTGGCCGGCAGCGCCATCGAAGAGCAGCCCGGTGTGCTGTGGCCCTATGCGTTTCGCTTCCCCAGTCTGCTGTCCGAACTCGACGACGGCCTGAAGCTCGGCATCGTCTCGCGGTTGCTGTCGCCGTGGGCCATCCTGCACCCGATGGAGCAGAGCCGCGAGAGCCGCGTCGATTGGGTGGCCGGCGCCAGCCTGATGGTCAAGCGCCAGGTCTTCGAGCAGATCGGCCTGATGGACGAGAACTACTTTCTGTACTACGAAGAAACCGACTACTGCCTGCAAGCCAAGCGCGCCGGCTGGGACTGCTGGTACGTGCCGAAGAGCCGCGTCTTTCACGTCGTCGGCGCCAGCACGGGCCTGGTCGATCGGCCGCCCGAGCCGCGGCGCATTCCGCGCTACTGGTTCGAGTCGCGGCGCCGCTTCTTCATCAAGAACCGCTCGCGCCTGTACGCGATGGCGACGGATCTGGTGTGGATGCTGTCGTACGCGTTGTGGCGCGTGCGCCGCGTGCTGCAACGCAAGGACGGCTTCGAGCCGCCGCATGTCTTCGGTGACTTCGTTCGCAACTCGTCGCTGATGACGTCGGAGATCGCCGTCAACCCGGCTGCGGCCAAATCACGTTCGTAGTGCCGCCCGCCGGCGCAGACGCGACGCTGCCGAGTGCAGCAGCGCACTCGTGACCTCTACACAACTCGAACAATGCCATGCTCGTCAACATCCAGCGCCCCTTGCGCACAGCCGAAGGCCACGCATGAAGATCGGCATCGTCGGCGCCGGCTTCGTCTGCGACTACTACCTGTCGACGCTGCCGATGCACCCCGAGCTGCAGGTGGTGGGCATCACCGACGCGCTCGCCGAGCGCAGCGAGCGCGTTGGCCAACACTACGGCGTACCGCGCTTCGACAGCGTGGACAGCCTGCTGCGCAACGCCGACGTCGAGCTGGTGCTGAACCTGACCAACCCGCGCGATCACTACGCCGTCAGCACGGCGGCGCTGGCCGCGGGCAAGCATGTCTACAGCGAGAAGCCGCTGGCGATGGACTTCGACGACGCGCAGCGCTTGTACGCGCAGGCGAAAAGCGCACAGCGCCTGCTCGTCAGCGCGCCGTGCAGCCTGCTCGGCGAGACCGCGCAGACGATGTGGCGCGCGCTGCGCGAGCGCGCCGTCGGCCGTGTGCGCCTGGTCTATGCCGAGATGGACGACGGCCTCGTGCACCGCATGCCCTACCGCCAGTGGCAATCGACCAACGGCCTGCCCTGGCCGTACCGCGACGAGTTCGAAGTCGGCTGCACGCTGGAGCACGCCGGGTATGTGTTGGCCTGGCTGGCGATGTGGTTCGGGCCGGCGCAATCGGTCAACGTCTTCGCCTCGACGCAGGTCGAGGACAAGCTGCCGGCCGGCGAGGCGCCGTTGAACCTCGACTCGCCGGACTTTTCGGTGGCCTGCATCCGCTTCGCCGACGGCGTCGTTGCCCGCCTGACCTGCAGCATCGTCGCGCCGCACGAGCGCTCGATCCGCGTCTTCGGCGACGACGGCGTGCTGCGCACCGATGAGCTGTGGAACAACCGCGCGCCGGTGCGCAGCCGGCGCTTCATGCGCGTGCGGCGGCGCATGTTCCTGAATCCGCTGTCGACAACGCACCGCCTGCCGCGGCCGCCGTACGGCAAGCCGGTCGGCCACCCGATGGATTTCTGCCGCGGCCCGGCCGAGATGGCGGCGTCCTTGCGCGAGGGCCGCGCCTGCCGCATGTCGCCCGAGTTCTCGCTGCATGTCAACGAGCTGGCGCTGGCGATCCACAACGCGCGCACTCATGGCGGCGAGGTCCGCATGACGACGCGCTTCGAGCCGATGGAGCCGATGTCATGGGCATGAACAACAGCGTGCGCTGGGGGCTCTGGGGCACGGGCCGCATCTCGCACCACGTGGCGCAGGACCTGCGCCTGGTGCCGGGGGCGAGCATCAGCGTTGTTGGCGGCCGTCGCCTGGCGGCGGCGCAACAACTGGCGGCGCAGCACCCGGGTGCGGTCGCGGTCGATTCACTGGAGCGGTTGATCGCCAGCAGCGAGGTCGATGCGGTCTATATCGCCACGCCCGACGGCCGCCACCGCGACGACGCGCTGATGGCGATCGCAGCCGGCAAGCCCGTGCTGTGCGAAAAACCGCTCGCGGCCTCGCTTGCCGACGTGCAGGCCCTGGTCGAGGCCGCCGAGCGCGGCAAGGTCTTCCTGATGGAAGCGATGTGGACGCGCTTCCTGCCTGCGATCGCCGAGGTCAAGCGCCGCATCGATGCCGGCGACATCGGTGACATCCGTTTCATGCAGGGCAGCTTCGGTTATGCCGACGCGCGGCGCGGCCACGCGCCGTACCCGAGCCTGGCGCAGTCGATGCTGTACGACCGCGGCGTGTACCTGATTGCGTTGGCGCAGCACCTGCACGCGGGCGAGGTCGTGCGCGCCAGCACGCGCTGCATGCAGTGGGATGAGCTTTCGCTGTGCCAGTTCGACCTGCAGCTCGACGGTGGCGCACTGCTGGCCGGCGTCTGCGGCAACGCGAGCGAGCTCGCGAACTCGTTCGAGATCGTCGGCACGCGCGGCACGATCTCGATCCCCGGCCCGTTCTTCAAGGCGCATGGCTTCACGCTGCGTCCTCTGCCGGAACCGTCGGCCCCGGCCGGTCTCTCGCGTCACGACAGCAGCGCGGCGACTTGGGTGGCGCAGGCCAAGCGACTCAAGCGCCAACTGCAACCGTTGCCGGGCGCACTGCGCGCCGCGCGTTCCACGCCGTTCAACTTCCCCGGTAACGGCTACCAGTTCCAGTTCGCCGAGGCGGCGCGCTGCCTGGCCGCCGGCCGCACGCAGAGCGAGCTCATGAGCTGGGCCGACTCGCTGGCGCTGGCGCGCGCGCTGGCCCGCACCAGCGACGCCACCCAATGGATTTCTCGACCATGACCCAGCCCCTGGCCACCGGCGGCACGCGCCGCATGGCTTACCTGTCGGCGCAGCACCCGATGCTGTCGATGATCTTCATCGTGCGCGAGATCGCGCAGTTGGAGCAATTGGGCTTCGACATCGAAATCGCTTCGGTCAACGATGCCGACCGGCCGCGCGATAAACTGACGACGATCGAAGCGGCGCAGGCCGACAAGACCTACTACATCAAGGCCCATGGCCTGGCCGGCGCGCTGGGCGCGCATGCGCACACGCTGTTCACGCGCCCGCGGCGCTACCTGCGCGGCTGGCGCTATGCCGCGTCGCTGGCCGGCCTGGACCTGCGCGCGATGGCGATGCAATGCCTGTACCTGACTGAGGCGCTGATGCTCGGCCGCTGGATGCAGCGCCGCCAACTGGCGCATGTGCATGTTCACCTTGGCTCGCAGCCGGCCACGGTCGGGCTGCTCGCCAAGCAGATCTTCGACATCGGCCTGTCGATCACCGTGCACGGCGCCGACGAGTTCTACGACGCCTGGCGGCAGCACCTGGCGGAAAAAGTGGCGCATGCCGACTTCATCGTCTGCATCAGCAACTTCGCGCGCAGCCAGTTGATGTTCGTCTCGGAGTCGCGCCACTGGGGCAACCTGGTGGTGTGCCGCCTGGGTATCGACGTCTCGCTGTTCCAGCCGCGGCCCTACACGCGCACCCGCGCCGACGAGCCGTTTCACATCCTCTGCGTCGGTCGCCTCTCGCCGGCCAAAGGACAACAACTGCTGATCGAAGCCGTGGCCCGGCTGCGCGGCATGGGCCGCCCGGTGAGTCTCGACATCGTCGGCGGCGGCGTCAACATGCCGGTGCTGCAGGCGCTGGTGCAGCAGCATGGTCTGGCCGACGTGGTCACGCTGTCGGGACCGGTCAACCAGGATCGCATCCGCGAGCACTACCAGCGCGCCGATTGTTTTGCCATGGCCAGCTTTGCCGAAGGCGTGCCGGTGGTGCTGATGGAAGCGATGTCGATGCAGATCCCCTGCGTCACCTCGCACATCACCGGCATCCCGGAGCTGATCACGCACGAGCAGAACGGGCTGCTGACACCGCCGTCGAACGTCGCCGGCCTGGTCGAGCAGCTCGACCGCCTGATCGCCGACCCGGCCCTGGCCCGTCGCCTCGGCGAAGCAGCCCGCACGCAGGTGCAGATGCACTACGACCTGCAAGGCAACGTGGCCAAGCTGGCCGCGATCTTCGCCGAGCGCGTGACGGACTCGCCGCGGTTTAACCGAGCAGGTTGAGCCTCCAGCGCGCCGCGTCGTCGAAGCGGCCAACGTTGATGCGCGGCAGCTCGAAGCGCGAGCCGTCGCGCCGCCACAGGCCCTGCTTCGTCGTCACCGCACTGCTCAGTCCAAGACCCGGCAGCGCCGCTGCCAGCGCGGCGTTGTAGTTGCCGTTCGGATAGGCGAAGTGCGTCACCGCGCGCCCGCTCCAGTCGGCCAGCAGCGCCAGCGACTGCACGATGCTGTCGCGCGCCGCACCGAGGCCGATGCGGTCGAGCAGCTGGTGGCCGTGCGAGTGGCTGCCGATCGTCACCCAGCGCGACTGCGCGAGCTCGCGCACCTGGGCCACCGTCAGCGGCGCGAGCGCGCGAAAGCGCGGGCGGCGATGGCTCACGCTGGCCGCGACGATGCGCGCGGCCAGCGCATCGCGCGGCTCGGGCGCAAGCGCCTTCATCGCTTCGAGCAGCGCCGAGATGCGCAGCCAGTTCGACTCGCCGCGCACCGCATTCAGCGTCATGCGGCCCAGGCCGGCGTCGCTGGCATCGAGCGTCAACGGCTCGGCCGTCTGCACCGCGTTGACGACGGCGTCGAACCAGTACGGCACGCCGCTGTGCACATGGCCGGTGGCGACATACAGCGTCACCGGCAGGGCCTCGCGCAGGGCGATCGGCAGCAGGTGCTCGTGCCAGCCGCTGTGGCCATCGTCGAAGGTCAGCACGACCTGCGGCTTGGCTGACGCCGCGCCAGCCAACGCGTCGTCGAGAGCGACGATGTCGTAGTCGCGGCGCAGCCGTTCGACTTGTCTGAGAAAGTCGCCGCGGCGCAGCACCGTCCAGGCGTCGAAGTCTTCATCGTCGGCGCCGAGCGTGTGGTATGTGAGCAGCGTTACCGGGTTGCCGCGCCAAGCGCGCGCGCGCAAGGCCGCGTACGGCGCATCGGCGGTCAAGGCGCGCTTGGCCAGGGTTTTGAGCACCTTCATCGGATCACTACCGCCCAGGACGCGACGATGTCTTCGCCACTGTCCGGTGAATGCACGAGCAAGGTCCATGCGCGCTGCGCGATGCTCACTTGCACGCGCTCGGTCGCCGCCTGCGCGCCGCACTCGAAGCTCGACGGCGCCAGCGACAGCCCCAGGCCGGTGGCCTTCATGCAGGCCTCCTTGCGCGTCCAGCAGCGCAAGAACGCACGGTCGCGCGCCGCGCCGGTCTCGCACTGCACGGCGTCGCGCTCACGCGGCGTGAAGTGCAGTGTCGCCAGTTCGTTGGCATCGGCCATGGCCTGCAGCGGTTCGACGTCGACGCCGATTTCATGCGTCGCCGACACGCCGATCAGCGCCACGCTGGCGCGCCGGCTGATGTTGAAGTGCGGCGGTGGTGACGCCAGCGCCGGTTTGCCGTGCTCGCCGGCGACCCAGTCCGCCCGCGTGCCGAGCAGATGCCGCAGCGCGGTGTGTGAAGCCAGGTAGCGCCGCCCGTCGTCCGATCGCACGAAACGCGCTGCGCGTTGCTGCTCGGCTGCGCTCGGCACGTCGTCGAAATGCGCCGCGTCCAGATCGATCAGCCACAAGTGCAGATCGATTCCCTGCGCCGCCAAGTTGCCGCCCGGGTCGAGCGCCACCATGCTCACTTGTATTCGATCAGCGCCGAGCGCTTGGCCATCAGCCGTTGGCGCCAGTAGCGCAGGTGGCCGGCGGCTTCCGGAAAGTAGCCGAGCGTCGTGAACACCGACTTCAGCGCACGCTCGCGCGCCGCGCCGGACTGGCGAAAGTACAGGCGCAGCATCTGCAACGGATACAGGCCGGCCAGCAGCAGGAACCAAGGCGAGACGGTCAGCGACAGCACGGCAATCAGCGCCGGCAACGCCATGCCCCAGATGCGAGAGCGCCGCGACTCGCGCACCCAATGGCGCTCCGGCGGCGCGCCGAACAGGCGCGAGCATTCGGCGAAGGCGTAGCCGGTGCGCTTGGTGCGCATCCACCACTGCCCCCAGCGCAGGATCGCCGCATCGTGCAGCGTCATCGGCGCGTCGAGGCATCGGATCGTCCAGCCGGCGCCTCGAATGCGGATGCACAGCTCAGGCTCTTCGCCGGCGATCAGGTCTTCGCGGTAGCCGCCGGCGCGGCGCAGCGCTTCGGTGCGCATCATCACGTCGCCGCCGCAGGCGCGCACTTCGCCCGGCGGCACGTTCCACTCCATGTCGCACAGGCGGTTGAAGACCGAGCGCTCGGGGTAGCGCTCGCGGCGGCGGCCGAACACGGCGGCCACGCGGTCGTTGGCGCGCAGGAAATCGTGTGCCGTGTCGAGCCACGCCGCATCGACCTCGCAATCGCCATCGACGAACTGCAGCAGTTCGAGCTCGGGCTTCAGCTTCAGCGCCAGCACGGCGCCGGCGTTGCGCGCTCGCGCCGCGGTGAACGGCGTGCTCATGTCGAGGGCGACGAGTTCCGCGCCGAGGGCCTTGGACATCGCCACCGAGCCATCGGTCGAGCCGGAATCCACATAGACGACCAACGCGACACGGCCGACCACCGATTCGAGACAGCGGCGCAGGCGCTCGCCCTCGTTGCGGCCGATCGCGACGACGGCCACGTCTGGCAGCCGGGGGCGTGAGGAAGAGGGACTCATGACTCCCGCCGAATGTAAGTCACGCCAATCCGCGCTCGGCGAGCACGCGCGCAATCAGCGCGTGGCGGCGGCGGTGCATGCCCTGGTGCGTCGTTGCGCGTGCCGTGACCAGGGCGGCCAGGCCCAGGCGTTGCAGCGCCGCGGGCTCGTCGGCGGCCCAGCCGATGACGTCCGCCAGGGCTTGGGCATCGGCCGGCGCGAACAGGCGGCCGTTGACGCCATCGGTGACGCAGGTCTGCAGACCCGGCGTGGCCGAGGCCAGCACCGGCAGCGCCTGCGAGTAGGCGTCATAGACGATGCGCGGCTGCTCGTCGGCCAGGCTCGGCACGAGCACCGCGTCGAAGCGCCGCAGCAGCGCGAAGAAGGGCTCGCCGTACGGCACCGGCTCGAGCACCTCGAGCTGCACGCGGCCGTCGCTGAGGCGAGCCTGCTCGCGGCAGGCGCCTTCGAGTTCGCCGGCGCCGATGATCGACACCTGCACGCGCACGCGGCCGGCGCTGCGCAGGCGCTGCAAAGCGTCGAACAGCACGTGCAGGCCCTTGTCTTCCTGCAGGCGGCCGGCGAAGAGCAGGCGCAGCACCGGCGCGCCGTCGGTCTGACGGGCTTGCCAGCGTGCCTGTGCGGCGGCGTCGCTCTGCACGATCGCCTCGTCGATCCACGACGCGTGGACGACGTGGCCGCGCTCGGCGTGGCGCGGCATCAGGTCGCGCAGGTAACCCTCGTGGGTGAAGAAGGCGATGTCGGCCAGCGAAATCGTCCAGCGGTTGAGCGCCTCGACGACGCTGGCCTGCCAGCGCCGCAACAGCGACGCCTGCTCGCCGCGAGCCACCCGCCACGGCGACGCTTCGACGTTGACCATCAGGCACTTGCCGCGCAGCCAGGTGATCAGGTTGGTCAGGTACGGCGTGTCGAGCGGCCACCACTGGCCGTAGAGCGAGTGCACGAAGTCGTTGCGGCCGATCAGGCGCCACAGTTGCCAGGCTGCGAGCGGCGCATCGAAAAGCGCCAGCAGCGAGCGCTGCCGATAAGCGATCTTGATGAAGGCAAAGCCGTGCTCGTCGGCACGCACCGCGTCGGCGCCGGGCTCGGCGTGCACGAACGGACAGGCCACCGTCAAGCGGCGGATGTAGTCGGTGTGGCGCGCCAGATCGACCGCCCACAGGCGCTCGATCCAGCGCTGGCCCTGGGCATCGACGATCACCGGGATGTGGATCACCAGCAGGTAGTTGCAGGCCAGCGGCGGCAGCGGAGCGGTCATGGTGCGGCTGAATCTACCGTGCACGCCTTGGGGCGCTGGCCCGAGGCGCATCGGACTCGCCAAGGATTTCTCGGTTGCGTCGGTCGCGGTGGCGTGTTCAACGGGGCTTGTAGGCGTCGCCGCCCCAGAGCGCGCGCGCGGTGCGGCACGGCGCGCCTTCCCAGGCCGCGCCGCACGAGGTTTGGACTTGCATGCACATGCCTTCGCCGGCCTCGCGCAAGGCGCGGTAGGCCTTGGCATCGACGCGGCCGACCCCCGCGATCAGCACCACCTCCGACGTCGGCAGCTCGCTCTTGTCGTTCATCGCGCGGCAGGTGCTGCGCAGCATCGCTTCGACGCAGCCGTTGTAGATGGCGCCGACCTGCTCGGTGCTGCCGGCGGCGCTCGGTTTGTCGCCGCTGCATGCCGACAGCAACAGCAGCGCGACGACGCAGCACCACGACGTCATGACGCATCGTCCTTGGCCTTCAAGACGACGCTGAGCGGTCGGTACACCGCCTCGTCCGAGTTCGGCAGCAGCTTGTCGGCGTTCGGGTACGGCAGACCGCCCTGGACCTTGAACCAAACCAGGTGGTTGGCGCGGTCTTGCCACAGCCGCGTGCCGGGGCTGGCGATGACTTCGGCCAGGCTGGCCGCCGGCGTCAGCGCCCGCGTCGTGCTCGGCTCGGGCGGCGCCTGGCGGCCATACTGGTAGCCCGAGACGGTGTGGCCGACGGCGTTGGTGTTGCCGTCGAAGGCCACCGCCATCAGCATCGAGTCGCTGGCGCGCCAGGCGTTGCCGACCGTCGTCGCA
>JANMHY010000541.1:0-2360 GCA_031375525.1 Burkholderiales bacterium | reverse complement strand
TCCAGGTTGTTGACGATGCGTCCGCCGATGTGGATCTCGCCGCCGCTGATCTCCTCCAACCCCGCCACCATGCGCAGCAGCGTGCTCTTGCCGCAGCCGCTCGGGCCGACGATGACGACGAACTCGCCGTCGCTGATCTCGGCGTTGACGCCGTGGATGACCTTGTTGAGCTTGGCCCCCGCGCCGTAGGCCTTCTCGACATTGCGCAGTGAAATCGCACCCATGCTTCTTATCCTTGTCTCTTACCCATTGGGCAGCGCCAGATAGTCCCAGGTCACGAAGCCTTCGCGGTCGTCGAGCTTGAAGGCGCTGATCGGCGACCAGCGGCCGGCCTTGTCCACCTGGTGCACGCTGTAGCCGTGCGTGGTGAAGAAGTCGAAGATCGCTTCGGCGCGCTGGTTGTGTTCGGCTGCGAGCTTGGCGTCGATCGGTTTCTTCTCTGCGCCGAAAAAATTCGGCAGCACCTCGAACATCACCGGCGGTTGCCACAAGCGCAGCGTGTCTGGCAGGCCGCGCAGCACTTCCAACTCGGCGCCTTCGACGTCGATCTTGAGGATGCCGATCTTGTCGAGCCGCAATTGCGCGATCGCCACATCACCGCGCAGCACCGGCACCAGTACTTTGCGCGTCGCCGACATCGTCGCCCGAAAGCCGGTGGCGTCGAACGACGCGCTCTCGTCGACATCGTCGTTATCGGCAAACAGTTCGAGCACGCCGGGCTCCTCGCCGAGCGCGACGGGAATCACATGCGCATCGGCAATGCCGTTGTGTCTGATGAACTGATCGACGTAGAAGCAGCAGGCGATCTGCGGCTCGAAGCCGATGTAGCGCCGGCGCTCGCCGCTGGCCAGCAGCTTGCACAGCGTCTGGCCGACGTTGACGCCGATGTCGATGAACGCGCCCTCGTGTTGGCGCAGCAGCTCGGCGATGACGGCGCCGAGGTGCGGCTCGTGCTCGTCGTCGCGGCAGAACTTGTCGCTGAAGTAGCCCTTGATCTTGTAGGCGCGGCCACCGAGCAGGCGCGGCTTGCCCAGCGCGTAGCGCATGTGTTTGGAGTGCCAGGCGAGGCTGTCGATCAAGCTCATGAACACTACTTTTCGGTGTCCACCAGGCCTTTGACGAACCACTTCTGCATCAGCATCACCACCAGCGCCGGCGGCAGCATGGCCAGGATCGCCGTGGCCATGATGGTGGCCCAGTCATTCGTGGCGTCGCCGTCGGAGATCATCTGCTTGATGCCGATCACCACCGGGTACATCCTTTCTTCGGTGCTGACCAGCAGCGGCCACAGGTACTGGTTCCAGCCGTAGATGAACTGGATGACGAAGAGGGCTGCGATGCTGGTCGTGGACAGCGGCAGCAGCACGTCCTTGAAGAATCGCATCGGTCCGGCGCCGTCGATGCGCGCCGCTTCGACGAGCTCGTCGGGCACAGTGAGGAAGAACTGGCGGAACAAAAACGTTGCGGTGGCCGAGGCGATCAGCGGCACGGTCAAGCCGGCGTAGCTGTTGAGCATGCCGAAGTCGGACACCACCTTGTAGGTCGGCCCGATGCGCACCTCCACCGGCAGCATCAGCGTGACGAAGATCGCCCAGAAGAAGAATTGCCGGAACGGAAAGCGGAAATAGACGATCGCAAACGCCGACAGCAGAGAGATGGCGATCTTGCCGATGGCGATGATCAGCGCGCTGATGAGGCTCACCGTCATCATGCGGCTGACCGCGACCTTGGTGCCCGGGCCGGTGCGCTCGCCGGTCAGCGCCTTGGTGTAGTTGCTGACGAGCTGGTCGCCGGGGATCAGCGGCATCGGCGTCTGCGCGATGCGCTGGGTGGTGTGGGTCGAGGCGACGAAGGTGATGTAAACGGGAAAGGCGACGATCAGCACGCCGATGATGAGCACGAGGTGCGAGAGCGCCGTCAGCAATGGTTTGCGCTCGACCACTTCAGTAGTTCACTTTCTTTTCAACGAAGCGGAACTGCACCACCGTCAATGCAACCACGATCACCATCAACACCACCGATTGCGCCGCCGAGCCGCCGAGGTCCAAAGCCTTGAAGCCGTCGTAATAAACCTTGTAAACCAGGATCGCGGTGTCCTTGCCCGGCCCGCCGCGTGTGGCCGCATCGATGATGGCAAAGGTGTCGAAGAAGGCATAGACGACGTTGATGACGAGCAGGAAAAAGGTGGTCGGCGACAGCAGCGGGAAGACGATGGTCCAGAAGCGCCGCCACGGCGACGCGCCGTCGATCGCGGCGGCTTCGATCAGCGACTTCGGAATCGACTGCAGGCCAGCAAGAAAGAAGAGGAAGTTGTACGAGATCTGCTTCCACACCGCGGCCAGCACGACCAGCGTCATCGC
>JANMHY010000502.1:0-3224 GCA_031375525.1 Burkholderiales bacterium | reverse complement strand
ATCGCCGGCGCCACCGCGGCCAGCTACACCACGCCCGCAACGACCATCGCGGACGACAACGGCGCGCTGTTCGCGGTCACGATCTCCAACGCCGCCGGCACGGCGACGAGCGACAACGCGGCGTTGACGGTGACCGCCGGTGCGACGCAGCCGCTCATCGTGACGCAGCCCGCGAGCCAGACCGTCAATGCCGGCCAGACGGCGAGCTTCAGCGTGGTGGTGACCGGCACGGCACCGCTCGCCTACCAATGGAGCAAGAATGGCACGGCGATCGCGGGGGCCACGGCCGCGAGCTACACCACGCCGGCCACGGCCGATGCGGACACGGGCTCGATCTTCAACGTGACGATCACCAACGCTGCGGGCAGCGTGACGAGCGCCGACGCAACGCTCACGATCACGCCGCTCGGCGTGGCGCCCAGCGTCACGTCGCAGCCCGCGAGCGTCAGCGTCAACGCAGGCCAGGCCGCCAGCTTCAGCGTCACCGCAGCGGGCAGCGCGACGCTCACCTACCAGTGGAAGCGAGACGGCATCGCCATCAACGGCGCGACCAGCGCGGCCTACACGCTCGCATCCGCCACCGCCGCCGACAACGGCGCGCAGTTCACCGTGACGGTTGCCAATGGCGTGGGCACCGTGACCAGCAATGCCGCCACCCTGACCGTCGTCGGCTCGGCAAGCGTTGCGCCCACGATCAGCGCGCAGCCGGCGAACACCACGGTCACCGAGCCCGCCGCCGCGACGTTCAGCGTGACCGCCACGGGCACGGCGCCGCTGGCCTATCAATGGCGCCGCAACGGCGTCGCCGTCGCGGGCGCGACCGCAGCCAGCTACTCGACGCCGCCAACAACGGTGGCCGCAGACAACGGCGCCACCTTCAGCGTGATCGTCAGCAACGGCACCACGCCGAACGCGACGAGCACCAGCGCGACGCTGACCGTCGTCGCGGCAGCGGTCGCGCCGAGCATCGCGACGCAGCCGGCCGACGCCGCCGTCAATGCCGGCGACACCGCGACCTTCAGCGTCGTGGCCAACGGCACCGCGCCGCTGGCCTACCAGTGGCGCAAGAACGGCACCCACATCGTCGGCGCCACCAACGCCAGCTACACCACGCCCGCCACGGCAGCGGGCGACAACGGCGCCAGGTTCAGCGTGGTCGTGAGCAACGGCACCGCGCCGAACGCGACCAGCAACGACGCTACGTTGACGGTGAACGCCACCTGGACCGGCATCCGGCAGGACGGTGCGCCGCTGCCGACCCCGGCGAGCCAGACCGCGAACGACGCCGCCAAGGCCGTGGCCACGGACCCGCAAGGCAACGTCATCATCGGCGGCTACACGACAGGCAACTTCGCGCCCCCCACCAACGCCGCGGCCAAGCCGTTCATCGCCAAATACAGCGCGGGCGGCACGCTGATGTGGGCGCGCTGGGTGCTCGACTCGGTCAACGTCTTCGGCGTCCTCGAGTCGGTCAACGGCGTCGCCGCCGACGCCGCGGGCAACATCTACGTCACCGGGCAGACGCTGACGACGCTCGCCGGCGAAGTAGCCGCAGGCGGCACCGACGTGTTCGTCGCCAAGTTCGACCCCAGCGGCAACCGGCTCTGGGCGCATCAGTTCGGCTCATCGTCCACCGACACGCCCACCGGCATCGCCGTGGACACAAACGGCAATGCGTTCGTCGTCGGCACATCGTCCGGTCAATTGCCGCTGCAACCACCTCCGGGCGGAACCACCAACTACTTCATCGGCAAATACGACACCAACGGAAATCGGCTCTGGCTCTCGGAAGACATTTTCAACGCCGCCCACGGCGTGCCATACAACGAAGCGCATGGTGTGGCAGTGGATGGCGGGGGAAATGCCTACCTCGTCGGGTTCACGTCGAGCCAGACAGGCGGTAGTGGGGCCTATGTCGTCAAGTTCAACGGTGCCGGCGCTCGGCAATGGGAGACGAAATTCGGGGGCGCCGCTCCGAACGACGGTTTGCCGGTGGCACCCGACGGGGTTGCGGTGTCTGCAGACGGCAGTGCCGTATTCGTGGCCGGGCGTACTTATGTGGACTTCGACACCGCCGGCAACCCCCCGGTCGCCTCGTTCTGCTGCCTGACCGGCGATGCCTTCGTGGCCCGCTTCAACAGCGCCGGCACGCTGCAATGGGTGCACAACCTGTCGTCGCTGACCCTCAACGGTTCGACCCACTACGACGACGAGGCCTTCGCCATCGCCACCAACGCCGCCGGCTCGGCGGTGTTCATCACCGGCTACACGGCCGGCGTGATGCCCGGCGAGCAATCGAAGGGAGCCGAAGACGTGTTCGTTGCACGTTACGAGGCGGACGGCACGCGCACCTGGGTGCGGCAGCTCGGATCGAGCCTGCCCGCCACCACCGGCGGCGCGCAGAACGAACGGGCGTTCGGGATTGCGCTCGACCTGCACGGAGACCTGTTCGTGGCCGGCGTGACGCACGGCACCTTCGGCACGCCGCTGAAGAACACCGACCGCGATGACTGGTTCGTGTTCAAAATGAAGCCGAGCGACGGCAGTTTGTACTAGCCGCCGACAAGAGCGGGCGACCTCGGACGGCCGGGGTCGCCCGCCGTTCACTGCAACCACGGAACGCCCCTGGTCATCCTCGGCCTGCGTCCAGCACCTGACGCACCAGGGTGCGCACCCGCGCTTCGCTCATGTCGATCACCATCGCTCGATGATCGACACGCCGCGCTTGGACAAGACTCGCCCTTGCGGCGCCCGCGATTTTCGGCCTACACTGGCCGAATGAACCGAACGGTACATTCCGCCCCGGCGCGCAAGGCCGCCAAGACCAAGGCCGCACCGCGCACCAACGATCCCGAACGCACGATGGCCGACATCCTCGACGTCGCCACGCGCGAGTTTGCCGAGAAGGGGCTGGCGGGGGCGCGCATCGACGCCATCGCCGAGGCCATGCGCACCAGCAAGCGCATGATCTACTACTACTTCGGCAGCAAAGAGGGCCTGTACCTGGCGGTGCTCGAAGAGTCCTACCGGCGCATTCGGGCGATCGAATCCGAAGCCCATCTCGACGATCTGGCGCCCGAAGATGCGCTGCGAAAGCTGGTCGGCCACACCGTGGACTACCAGTGGGCGCATCCCGAGTTCGTGCGCCTGGTGCAGAGCGAAAACATCCAGCGCGCGAGCTACCTCTCGCAAAGCAAGATCATCCGCAAGTTGAATACGACGGC
>JANMHY010000497.1:0-8825 GCA_031375525.1 Burkholderiales bacterium | reverse complement strand
ATTGGGCGTTGATCAGTGAACGCCCTCGGGCGTTAGTGAGGATACTCCCTCGGGCGGTTGTCAGTTAGCGCCCTCCGGGGGTGAGGCTCGTCGTCTGCGCTGCGCTGGCTACGGCCAACGCAGCCGGCGCCGCCGACCTGGCATCACCGGTCGGCAGCGGGAGCGAGCCGCCCGCGCCGTGGCGCGTGGTGGGCCTGCCGCAGCAGGCCAAGCCGCTGACGCGCTTCTCGCTGACGGAGATCGACGGCAAACGCGTGCTGCGCGTCGAGGCCGACCATGCCTACGGCAACCTCGTGCATCCGCTGGTGAACACGCGTGCCGGTACGCTCTCGTGGCGCTGGCGTGTCGATCAGCCGGCCAGCGGCGCCGACCTGGCGCAAAAGAGCGGCGACGACGTGGCGCTCAAGATCTGCGCGTTCTTCGACATGCCGATGGCGCAGGTGCCGTTCGTCGAGCGCCAACTGCTGCGCATCGCCTCTTCGCGCGCCGGAGAAAAACTGCCGACGGCGACGCTGTGCTATGCCTGGGACGCCACGATGCCGCAGGGCACGCTGCTGCACAACGCCTATACGCACCGCGTGCGCTATATCGTCACGCACGGCACGCCGAAGCTATGGCGTGAGGAAACGCATGACCTCGCCGCCGACTTCCGGCGCGCCTTCGGCGATGAATCACAAGACGTGCCGGCGCTCGTGGCCATCGTCATCGGCGCCGACACCGACAACACCGGCTCGCACAGCATCGGCTATGTCAGCGATCTGCATCTGTCCACCGCACCATGAAAAAAGTGCTCTTGCTCGGCGCCGGCCATGCGCAGTTGTCGGTGCTGGCCTCGCTGGCCCAACAACGCATGCCCGGCGGCGAGATCCTGCTCGTCACGCCGCACACGCGCCAGTTCTATTCGGGCATGGTGCCGGGTTTGATCGCCGGCCGTTTTGCCGAAGACGACTGCGCGATCGACGTCGTCCCGCTGGCCAAGGCGGCCGGCGTGCACCTGCGCATCGGCACAGCCGCCGCTCTCGACGCCGGCTCGCGCAAGGTCACGCTGGCCGACGGCGAAGAGATCGGCTACGACGTGCTGTCGATCAACACAGGGCCGGAACAGGTGCGCGATCGCATCCCCGGCGCGCGCGAGTTCGCGTTGTTCGTGCGGCCGATCGAAGGCTTCATCGCGTTGTGGAAACAGACGCGCGCACTGGCCGACGAACGGCCGCTGTCGGTCGTGGTCATCGGCAACGGCGCAGCCGGCGTGGAGCTGGCATTGGCGGTGCGCGCTGCGCTCGGCCAGCGCGCCGAGCTGTCGATCGTCTGCGATGGCACGCTGCTGGCGGCCTACACCGAGCGCGTGCAGCGCAAGGCGCTGGCGGCATTGAAGCGCGCCCGGGTGCAGGTGCTGCAAGGCCGCTGCACCGCTATCGAGCGCAGGCACGTCGTTGTCGGCAACTCGATGCGCGTGGTCTGCGACGTGCCGATCGTCGCCACCGGCAGCGACGCGCCGGCGTGGCTGGCCGGCAGCGGCCTGGCGACCGACGAGCAAGGTTTTATCCGCGTCGGCGCCACGCTGCAGAGCGCGAGCCACGCCAACGTCTTCGCGGCCGGCGACGTCACCGTGCGCGACGACCTGCCGCATCCGAGAAGCGGCGTCTATGCCGTGCGCGCCGGCCCGGTGCTGGCGACCAACCTGCGCGCCTTCGTCGCCGGCGGCGCGCTCACGCCTTACGTGCCGCAGCCGCGCTCGCTGAATCTTCTGGCCACCGGCGACGGCCGCGCCATCGCCAGTTGGGGCACCTGGTCAGCGCAAGGGTGGTTGATGGGCTGGTGGAAGGATCGCATCGACCGCGCGTTTGTGGCGCGATATGCGCTGCGATGAGGCGCGATCCGGAGTCTATTTCTCATAGCAAAATTGGCTTGCACGCCATTTTATTTGGCGCGATAATGACTTTGCGCGCCACTTTATTTGGCGCGATATCCTGTTCGCGCCACCATGCCCAAGATCCTCGATCCCGGCGATCTGACCCGGCTTCTCGAACGCATCGGCCGCTTCCCGAACGGCGTGGGCATCGAACCCTTGCTGCGCGCGCTGCGCCACAAGCCGTCGCGGCGCACGCTGCAGCGCCGCCTGGCCCAACTGGTGGCCGACAAACGCCTGGAGATGCACGGCGTCGGCCGGCAGATCACTTACCGACTGCCGGCTCGCAGTGGATCGCTCGATGCGGCGTTGGGCGAACTCACGATCGCAGCCAGCGCAGAGCTGTACGTTCCGCTGCGTCCCGAGAGCGAAGCCCTGAAGCTGCAAGTCCGCCGGCCGGTGGCGCTGCGCAAGCCCGTCGGCTACGACGTCGCGTTCCTCGACGCCTACGAACCCAACGTCACCTTTTATCTCGACGCCTCGCTGCGCGAGCAGTTGTTGGGCCTGGGCCGCGCGCCGGTGCGTGTGGCCACCGGCGCAGCGGTTGCCGGCACCTTTGCGCGCGACATCCTCAACCGGCTGCTGATCGATCTGTCGTGGGCCTCGTCCGCACTCGAAGGCAACACCTACAGCCGGCTCGACACGCAGCGCCTGATCGAGCAGGGGCAAGCCGCCACCGGCAAGGATGCCCGCGAGACGCAGATGATCCTCAATCACAAGGCGGCGATCGAGTATCTGGTGCATGACCCGGATCGGGCGCGCGTGGACGAGCCCACGCTGCTGGCGCTGCACGCGCTGCTGTCCGATGGCCTGTTGCCCGACCCGATGACCGGCGGCAGGCTGCGCCGCCGCGCCGTGGAGATCGGCGGCAGCGTCTTTCGCCCGCTCGCGTTGCCGCAGCGGCTGCGCGACGTGTTCGAGGTCATGGTCGAGCGGGCCTCGGCAATAGCCGATCCGTTCGAGCAGAGCTTTTTCCTGATGGTGCACCTGCCCTACCTTCAGCCGTTCGAAGACATGAACAAGCGCGTCTCGCGGCTGGCGGCCAACATCCCTTTCATCCGCCACGACCTGTCGCCGCTGTCGTTCATCGACGTGCCCGAACGCGCCTACCTCGAGGGCACCCTGGCGGTGTATGAACTGGGCCGCGTCGAGTTGCTGCGCGATGTTTTCGTGTGGGCATATGAGCGCTCGTGCCAGCAGTACGCCGCCGTGCGCAGCCAACTCATCGAGCCGGACTTGTTCCGCTTGCGCCACCGCGTGGCCATCGGTGAGGTCATTCGCGCGTTGGTGCAACAACAACTCGCTCCCACTGCACGCCGATTGCGGGCCCTGGTTCCGGCCTCGGTGGCGGTCTCGCAGCGCGACGAGTTCGTGCGCCTGGTGCAAAGCGAGTTGCGCTCGCTGCACGCCGGCAACGTGGTGCGTTTCGGTTTGCGGCCGCTGGAGTTCGAGGCCTGGCAGCAGGCGCAGGGTTGACCGCTATCGCGCACCCGCCCGCTGCTGCTCCGCCTTCCATCGCATCGCGTTCTCGATGCGCCGCCAGCCGCTCGGGTGCGTGTGGAAGATGAACTCCTCGAACGGGCCGGGCTCCATCTTGCGGTACTCGCCGAGCTTCAGGATCGCCGCGGCTTCGGCGTCGGGGTCGCTGGCCAGCAGCAGCCACGCGCTGGCCACGCCGACCGCCGCACCCCACAGCGCGATCCAATAGCCGCCGTCGAAGTAGGCGTCGGTCTTGGCGCGCTGCGCCGCGGGCAGCGTGTCGATCCAGGCCCGCGTCGCGGCCACCGGGTCGAGCGGCACGGCTCGTGCGGCGGCGGGCACGGTGGGCTCGGGCGCTTGCGCTGAAGCGGCGACGGCCGCGAACGTCAGCAGCACGAGCAACAGCAGTCTCGTCATCATGTTCAGGTTCCGAAAAAGTAGCGCTTGAGTCCGGCCAGGATCATCTCGACCGCGATCGCGGTGAGCACGAGGCCCATCAGCTTTTCGATCGCCGAGACCATCGAGTGGCCGATCCATTTGCGGATGCGGTCGGCCAGCAGCAGCACCAGCGCGCTGACGGTCATGGCCACGGTCAGCGCGCCCACCCAGTGCAGCAGCCGCTCGGGCTGGCGCGAGGCCAGCAGCAGCACCGTGGCCATCGCCGACGGGCCGGCCAACAGCGGCACCGCCAGCGGAAAGATCAGCGGCTCACGCGGCGGGCCGTCGGTGGCATAAAGCTCGCCGCCGCCGGTGAAGATCATGCGCATGGCGATGATCAGCAGGATCACGCCGCCGGCCACTTCGAGCGAGCGCTCGGACAAATGCATCAGCGACAGGAAGGCCTGGCCGGTGAACATGAACAGCAGCAGCACGCCGAAGGCGATTGCCGATTCGCGCAGCGCCACCGCGCGGCGGCGCGCCGGCGCCACCTGGCGCATCACCGAAATGAAGATCGGCAGGCTGCCCAACGGGTCGAGCACGAGCAGCAGCAAGATCAGGGCGGAGAGGAAGGTGTGGTCCATCGCGGAGCATTGTCGGCCACCGTTTTGCCGCGAATAGATGACACAGTGTTGCGTCGATGCCGCGAAAACCCCGTACTCGGCCCCTGATTCAGCGCCTCTTTGCGGGTCGAGTCCTAAACTCGCGGTCTGGTTTTTTTACTCCAACAAGGGCCCATCCAATGAAAAAGACTCTGATTGCCGCGGCCGTTCTCGCTACCGTCGGCAGTGCTGCATTTGCGCAAAGCTCGGTCACGATCTACGGCCGTTTGAACCTGACGATCGAGCGCCAGAAGGTCGGCAATGGCGACAACAACTGGGTCATGCAGAACAGCTCCTCGCGCATCGGCTTCAAAGGCAGCGAGGACCTCGGCGGCGGCTTGAAGGCCGGCTTCCAGATTGAGCATGGTTTCAACCCCGCGAAAGGCACGCAATCACAATCCGCGTTCTGGGCACGGCAGAGCGAAGTCAACCTCGGCGGCGGCTTCGGCATGGTGCGCCTGGGCAACTTCACCAGCGAGGCCTACTACGCCACGTCCGACTACATCGGCATGCACAACCACGAGACCGGCACGTCGGCAGACGCGTTCTACGCCTACCTCGGTCGCAACACCAGCAAGGTGGCGTACCGCACGCCCAACTTGGGTGGCGCGACCGTCGAGGGCGCGGTCACCGAAGGCGGCGCCGGCAACCGCACGTTCGATCTTGCCGCCAACTACGACCTGGGTGCGCTGCACCTGGGCGCCGGCTACGAGAAGAACACACCCTCCGACAAGAGCGCCAACCAGTTCGCATTCCGCGCGCTGTACGAACTCGGCGCGTTCACGCTCGGCGGCTATGTGCAGCGCGACAAGGACGGCTTCGGCGACGGACTGGGCAACCGCACCACGTTCCGCGTGTCGGCCATGTACGCGCTGGGCAACAGCGAGTTCCACCTCAACCTGGGTCGCGCCGGGGCGTACAGCAATCGCGTCGGCTCCTTTGGCGACTCGGCCAACCAGTACACGTTGGGATACAACTACAACCTGAGCAAGCGCACCAAGGTGTACGGCTTCTACACGAAGGTGGCCGACAGCGGCACGCTGTACGGCGACTTCAGTTCGATCGCTGTGGGCGTGCGCCACAACTTCTGACGCGGAGCCACCAGTCGGAACAAAAAAGCCGGTCTTGCGACCGGCTTTTTTCATCCCCGCGGATGATGCTGCGCGTGCAACGCACGCAGCCGCTCGCGGGCCACATGCGTGTAGATCGTCGTCGTTGAAATGTCGGCGTGGCCGAGCAGCATCTGCACGGCTCGCAGGTCGGCGCCGTGGTTGAGCAGGTGCGTGGCAAAGGCGTGGCGCAGCGTGTGCGGCGACAGCGGCGCGTCGATGCCGGCGCGCAGCGCATGGGCCTTGATGAGTTTCCAGAACATCTGCCGCGTCATCGCGCCGCCGCGCGCGGTGACGAAGAGGGCCTGGCTCGACTGCCCGCCGAGGATCGCGCCGCGCGCCTCGGCCACGTAGCGCGTGATCCAGCCATGCGCCTCTTCGCCGAACGGCACCAGGCGCTCCTTGTTGCCCTTGCCGGTGACGCGAAGGCAGCCCTCGGCCAGACCCACCTGCACCGTCTTCAGCGTCACCAGTTCGGAGACGCGCAGGCCGCAGGCGTAAAGCAGTTCCAACATCGCGCGGTCGCGCAGACCGAGCGGCTTGTCGACGTGTGGCGCGTCGAGCAGCGCTTCGACCTGCGCCTGCGACAAGGACTTGGGCACGCGCAACGGCTGCTTGGCATTGCGCAGCTTCAGCGTCGGGTCGGCGTCGGCGAGGCGCTCGCGCAAGGCCCAGCGGAAAAAACGCTTGAACACCGTCAGACGACGGTTGGCGCTGGTCGCCCGCGAGCCCTTGTGCCGCGCCGCCATGTAGGAGAGCAGATCGATCTCGCGCGACTGCTCTATCGTCGATCCGCCGCCCTCGTCCTTCAGCCACGCGGCGTAGAGCGTCAGGTCACGCCGGTAAGCCGCGAGCGTGTTGGCGGCCAGACCGTCTTCGACCCAGAGGGCGTCGAGAAAACGGTCGATCGTTGGCCCGCCGGCGGCCTTCACTCCAGCGTCAGCTTCTGCTGCAGCACGACTTTCTTGTACACGTCGTACTCGGCCGCGATCTGCGTCGCAAACTGCTCCGGCGTGTTCAGGATCAGCAGCGAGCCGGTGTCCTCGATGCGCTTCTTCACCTCGGGCAGCTCGGCCGTTTTCTTGATGGCGGCAGCCACCTTCTCGACCACGTCCTTGGGCAGGCCCTTGGGCCCGAGCACGCCGTAGTAGGCCATGCGATTGACCTGCTCCAGACCGACTTCCTTGAACGTCGGCACATCGGGCAGTTGCGCCAGGCGCTGCGGCGCGGCCACCACGATAGCGACGAGGCGGCCATCCTTGATGAAGGGCAGCGCCGAGGGCATGTTGTCGAAGATGATCGGCACTTGGCCGGCCACCGTGTCGTTCAGCGCCGGGCCGGCGCCGCGGTACGGGATGTGCGTGACGAAGGTGCCGGTCAGGCTTTTGTAGAGCTCCATCTGCAGGTGGCCGATGCCGCCCGTGCCCGAACTCGCAAAGCTGTACTTGCCCGGGTTCTTCTTCAGGACTTCGAGGAACGTCTTGTAGTCCTTGGCCGGAAAGCTCGGGTGCACCGCGATCACGTTCGGCGTGGCCGCGATGTTGATGATCGGCGTGAAGTCCTTCGTCGGGTCGTAGCCGATCTTGGCGTTGATCGCCGGGTTGGCCGCGGTCGTGCTCACCGTGGCCATGCCCAGCGTGTAGCCGTCGGCCGCCGCGCGCATCACTTCGAGCGCGCCCACCGAGCCGCCGCCACCGGCCTTGTTATCGACCACCAGCGTCTGACCGAGCGCCGCATTGGCCTTCTCGGCGACGACGCGGGCGACGATGTCCGTCGTGCCGCCGGGCGCGAACGGCACCACCAGGCGCACCGGCTTGGCGGGGTAGGTTTGCGCCACGGCCCACGTGCTGGCGCCGAGGGCAAACACCGCAAGCGCGGCCACGGTTTTGCGTTGCATGATTCGAACTCCTCTTGTTGAAAAACTTAAGCGACCGGGCCACCGAGCAGGCCGATCTTCAGCTCGGGGTCGGTCGGCTTGACGCCGATGAAGCAGCGCAGCAGCGCCGCGTAAATGTCTTCGCCGGGCACCGGCGCGCCGCGCACGGTGCCGTTGCGCGACAGCACGAGGCCCTTGGCGGGAATGAAATCGAGATCGATCACGTCCTGCTTCTTCAACTTGCCCAGGCCGCGGATGACGGCACTGAACTGCGTCACGCGCTCGCCGAGCTTGGCCACGTCGGCCGCCGGCGTGTTGCGATTGACGCCTTTGACGAAGGCCTTGACGAACTCTTCGGCATCGACCTCCTGCACCAGGCGCAACTGCAGCCGCTTGGCGCCGGTCTGCGCAATGACCTGAGCCTCGGTGCCGGCCTTCTTCGGCAGGTACAGGCCGGCGGCATAGCCCCGGACCCAGGCCACCGCGCGCCAGCCGACGCCATTCAACTGCAACGCCGTGTCAGCGAGTTTGATGTCGCCGGCGAAGGTCAGACCTTCGGTAGTGATCGAGCGTGTGGCCCAGGCCGGCACGGCGGCCGTCAAGGCGCAGAGGAGCAGGATGCGGCGTGGCAGGTTCATGGTGGGTCTCAACGTGCAGCCTGCCCGATTGGCCGACGGCGCGCATCGTGGATGGTACGCATGCACGCACGGGTTCATCGCAGCGCCCAGTCGATGTGCTCCTGCACGAGCACGTCGGCGCTGTCACGCGCCTGCGTCAAGGCGTGTCGTATCGAATCGTCACCGGTCAGACGCAGCGCATTGCCCAGCGCCACCGCCAGATTGCGCCGCCAGCGCTGCCAGCCGATGCGCCGGATCGCGCTGCCTTCGGTGCGCTCCAAAAACTCGGTCTCGCTCCAGGACCAGAGGTCGATCAGCGTCGCGTCGTCGAGACCGTGACGTGTCTCGAAGTCCGGCACCACGCTGCGCTGCGCGTACTTGTTCCACGGGCAGACGAGCTGGCAGTCGTCGCAGCCGTAGATGCGGGTGCCGACGAGCGGCCGCAGCTCCACAGGAATCGCGCCTTCGTGCTCGATCGTCAGGTACGAGATGCAGCGCCGCGCATCGAGCCGGTAAGGTGCTGTGATGGCGTGCGTCGGGCAGACGTCGATGCAGGCGCTGCAGGTGCCGCAGTGCGCGTCGGCCGGCGGCGTGGGTGGCAGCGCGACATCGACGAACAGCTCGCCGAGAAAGAACATCGACCCCGCCTCGCGCGACAAGGCCAGCGTGTGCTTGCCGCGCCAGCCGAGGCCGCTCTTCGATGCCAGCTCGACTTCGAGCACCGGCGCCGAATCGGTGAAGACGCGGTGGCCGAACGGGCCGATGTCTTGCGCGATGCGCTCGGCCAGCGCCTGC
>JANMHY010000419.1:0-2673 GCA_031375525.1 Burkholderiales bacterium | reverse complement strand
GCAGCAAAGCGCTGCATGAAGTGCGCACGGTGCGGCAGGCCGGTGAGGCGATCTTCATGCGCTTCGCGGCGCAACTGCTCGACCTGCGCAGCCTGCGACTCGAACAGGCGGCGCACGCGCTCGACCATGCCGTTCATCGCTCGCGCGACGCGACGCAGCTCGGGCACGTCGGGCTCATCGACCAACAGGTAGCGCCCTTCGACGAGCGCATTGGCCTGGGCCACGGTGTCGTCGAGCGGACGGCGGATACGGCGCACGCCGGCGGCGGCAAGCAGCATGGCGGCGGTGCCGAGTGCTGCCAGCAACAGCAGCGCCCGCGCGCCGCCGTGCCACAGCTCATCGTGCGCATAGGCGACATGGCTGACGACCTCGATGCGGCCGAGCGCGCGCCAGCCGTCGCTGACTTGCGCCACGCCGGGTGCAGAGTCGATCGGCAGCAGCTGAGCGAACCAGGCCGGCGCATCCAGCGGCCGTGTCGCCGCTTCGCGGTCGAACGACAGTGCACCGTCGGCGCCGACGAAACGCATGCGGCTGTAGAAGCCGGTGTCGGCCTGCGTGGCCAGCAGCATGTTCATCAACTGCGCATCGCCGCGCTGCTGCGACAGCGCCAGCGCGATGTTCTGCGCGTTGTCGCTGTTCTTCAGCCGCAACTGCGTCTGCAGCGCGTCGCGCGTCGAGGCCAGGTTGATCCCCACCGCGCCGGCCAGCGCCAGCAGCAGCACGGCGGCCAGCAGCAGGCCGATTTGTCGCATCAAGCTCATGTCATTGCCTTCATATGAATCCTTCAGCGCGCGCCTTGGTCAGCACCAAGCGCCAGCGCGACAAGCGCGCCTGCGGATCGCCCGCGCTCTGTGCACCGACGCCTTGCCACAAGCCTTCGCTGTTGAAGCTGAACACCGGCGTCAGATCGGGCCGGCGCGAGGCCGGCCGCACGCTCGTCACCAGGTTGTCGAGGATCAGCGGCTCGGCGTTGGGTTGCGCGTAGTAGGCGAGAACCATGTGCGCTTGGGCGTCGTTGCCGGCGACCTGCGCGCGAACGTAGACCAGCCGCAGCCGCGCCACCGGCGTGCCGACGGCGACGAGGCTGAAGTACTTGGCGATCGCGTAGTCCTCGCAGTCGCCGTGCCCGGCCTGCAAGGTCTCGAGCGGACTGGCCCAGTGGTCGGCCTCGCCCGACGCCGCATCGTCCGTGCGAAAAATCACGCGGCGATTGAACCAGGCGTTGATCGGTTCGAGCCGCGCTTCGTCGTCGAGGCCAGCGGCGTGCTGCAGCAACTCTTGCAATGGTCCGAGTGCGGCCACCGCCTGTGGGCCGAGTCGCTCGGCAGCACTGCGCATGCGCGCGCGGTCGTAGGCACGCGGTGCGCTCGTCAGCGCGCAGGCCACGGCCAGGCTGGCCAGCATGGCGCGGCGGGTGCAGCGAGCGGCAGGCGAGGCGTGGCATGACAGGGGGCGGGGTGGCGCAGGCACGAAGCAAGAGGAGAGCGGGCCCGCAAGTGGCTGCGGACCATCCGTTGCTTCATCGGCCTCGCGCGGCCGGCGCTGCAGCGCTGTGTGACGGCGACGGCAAATGGAGCCGCCCCTGCGTGGAAAACTGCCGATGACCCGTGGCGTTGCGCAGCCGCAGCAACCTCGACGCCAAAGTGCCCCACTTAAACTCGCCGCGCACTACAACTGACAACGCTCAGGCCGTGGCCTCCCCACGCCTGCGACACACCGAAAGCTCGCCATGCACCGATCGATGCGATTCACGCTCCAGGCCGCGGCTGCGCTGCTGGCCTGCGCCGCATCGGCCCAGACGACGCCGCCCGTCCCCGCCGCCGACGCTGTTCGCGCTGCCGCGCAAAAGGCCATCGCTGCGAACCCCGAAGTGACGGCGCGGCTGAACGCGCTGCGGGCCTCCAACGCCGCGGTCGATGTGGTGCGCGGTGGCCTGCGCCCGCGCGTCGATCTCGAAGCCAGCGTCGGCCGCACGAGCGACCGCATCACCACGCGCAACCCGGAAGGCGAGACGCTCAATCGCGGCGGCACTGCGCTGTCCGTGAGCCAGGTGCTGTGGGACGCCAACCTGATCCGCAGCGACATCGAGCGCGCCGGCCATGAGCAGCGTGCGCGCTGGTTCGACTTCGTCGATGCCACCGAGGTCACCGCGCTCGAAGCCGTGCGCGCGCACCACGACGTGATGCGCCAGCGCGCACTCGTCGCACTGGCCGAAGACAACTACGTGCAGCACAAGTACGCCAACACTCAGATCGGCAGCCGCGTCAACGCCGGCGTCGGCCGCGGCGTCGATCTCGAACAAGCCAAGGCGCGATTGGCGCTGGCCGAAAGCAACCTGACCACCGAGACGGCGAACCTGCACGATGTGACGGCGCGTTATGCGCGCCTGGTCGGCGAGCTGCCGCCGCAGCGCGCGGGCAAGTCGGCGGCCTCGAATGCAGGCCTGCCGGCCAGCGCTGGTGAGGCCGGCACGCTGGCGGTGGTCAACAGCCCGGCGATCAGCGCGGCGATCGAGAACCTGCGCGCAGCGCGCTCGACGACCAAGGGCCGCGAGGGCCAGATGTGGCAGCCGCGCGTCGAGGCGCGCCTGCGCACCGGCACCGGCCGCAACTTCGACGGCGTGCCGGACCAGAAGCGCGACACCAGCGCCGAGGTGGTGCTGAACTGGAATCT
>JANMHY010000413.1:0-4874 GCA_031375525.1 Burkholderiales bacterium | reverse complement strand
AAGTTGCCGCTCCAGTGCAGGGGCCCATTCGTGGTGCCCGCGCCGGCGCGGCCGCGCAGCGTGATCGTGTTGCGCAGCCCCTCGCCAAGACCTGTCAGGTCCCAGACGCGGCCGTCGCTGCCGCCGTCGCGATGGCAGGTGGCGCAACTCATGTAGCCGTCGCGCGCCAGGCGCGGGTCGCGAGCGTCGTAGAACAGGCGCTTGCCTTGCAGCACCTGTGCCGCGAGCCGTGCGCGGGCCACCGAGGCCAGCGGCGCCGGCGCGGGCACGCTGAACTCGCCGAACTGCACCAGGCGCGCCAGGTCGTGCACCGTCACGCTGCGGTCCATGAAGTTGCTGACGTACAGGCGCAGGCCGTCGGCCGACACGGCCAGGCCTTGCGGCGCGCGGCCGGCGTCGAAGCGCATGACCTCGCGCTTGTCCACCGGGTCGAGCACGGCCACCTGCCGGCTCGTCTCCAGCGCGACGAAGAGGTAAGCGCCGCTCGGATGGAACGCGGCGGCGCTGGCAACGCTCGAGTTGTCGTGATCGACGCGCGCGGCGTGGTCTTCGGCCGCTGTCGCCAGATCGATGCGAGAGCTGATCGCGCGCACCGTGTTCTGGAAGTCGAGGTTGCTGCCATCGCGCAGCGTGCCGCGCTTGATGTTGTCTTGCTTCGACGGCACCCACGCCGACGCGCCGTCGGGCGCGATCACCGCCGCGCCGAGATAGTTCGGCACGCCGCGGCCCTGGATCGTGTTGTCGGCTTTCTCGCTGTGCTGCAGCACAGCGGTGGTTTGCACGGCGAGCGTTGCGGCGTTGACGATCACCACCTCGCCGCCGCGCCCCGCGGTCTGCACGATGGCCGTGCCTTCGCCGGGCAGCGCGGGGGTGATGAAGCGCGAGACGAGCACGCGCGCACCGTTGCCGCTGATCGACACCTGGCGCGGGGTTGGGCCGACGGCCACCGTGCCGGTGACGCTGCCGCTGGCGTTCAGGCGCAGCAACTGGCCGCTGGCTTCGAGAGCGACCCAGGCCGAGCCATCCGCCGGCGAGAACGCGATGCCGTAAGGCATCGACGCGCGCGGCAGGGCGATCGTCTGCGTGACGGCGAGCGTCGAAATGCTGATGACGCTCAAGGTCGCCGCGTCGCGATTGGCCACCCAGACGCTGCCGTTGGCTACTGCGAGCGTGCGCGGCCCTGCGCCTACGGCGATCTCGGCTTGCTTGGCGTTCGTCACAGCGTCGAACACGCTGACGCTGTCGTTGTCTTGATTGACGACCCACAGCCGCGCGTTGGCGCCGCTGCGCGGCTCGAGCACGATGTTGGACGACGCGACCGGCCGCACGGCCGTCAACGCGCCGGTGATCGCCTGCACGAACGTCAGGCTCGTCACGCGGCCGTCGGACGCTCGTACCGACAGCGTCACCGTGTACAGCCCCGGGTTCGTGTAGCGGTGCGAGGCCGTCGCTGCCGTCGAAAACGCCGTCGGCGGCGTGCGGTCGCCGAAGTCCCATGCGTACTCGAGGCTGCTGCCCCCTCCACCAGTAGCGCTGGCGTTGTAGATGACGTCGCTGCCCGCGGCCGCCGGCGGTGCGGGCACCGGGTTGATCACCGTCGACGCGGCCAGCACGGTCCATACGAACGTTGCCGTCGCGCTGCCGCCGCGGCCGTCCTGCACCGTGACGTTGACGGTGTAGTTGCCGGCCGCGCTCGGCGTGCCGCTGATGACACCGTTACCGCTGCCCAGGGCCAGACCGGCCGGCATTCCGGTGGCGCTGAAGGTCAACGCATCGCCATCGGCGTCGCTCGCCTGCAGCGCCAGCGACGCGGCTTGTCCTTGCGTGCTCGACTGCGCGGCCGGCGTCGCGATCACCGGCGCGCGGTTGGGTGCCGCGATCGTGAAGCGCACCGTCTTCTCGTCGGCATTGGGCCCCAGCGTGCGCAAGTCCCCGGTGGCCACCGGGCTGCCCCAGTTGATGCCGTCGGTGGAGACATAGAAACGGAAGAGCGCGATCGTGCCGTTGCCGCCGCCCGCGCGCGGCAGGTAACGGAAGCCGCCCAGCCGCGCCGTCGCTCCCATGTCCACCGAGAACCAATGCGGGTGCGTCGGGTTGGCGGTCTGCCACTGCGTGTGCCAGTGCGTCGCCGGATTGCCGTCGAGTGCGTTGGCGGCGGCGCCGTTCTCGCCGACGAGCTCGACGCTGTCGGCACTCGCCACCCAGCCGGCGCGCGGCAGCGTGTTGCCGTTGTCGTCGAGCAGATTGAACTCGGCCATCGACGCCCACGGGTTGCCGTTGACCTCCGACAGTGATTCGAGCTTCACATAGCGCGGGTTGCCCGGCGTGGCGACGCGCCACACGAGCTGCGTGCTGACGGTGCCGTTGGCATTGCTCGCCGAAACGCTGACGTTGTAGGTGCCCTGCGTGGTCGGTGCGCCGGTGATGGCGCCGCTGCTGGTGTTCAGGGTCACGCCAGGCGGCAGGCCCGTCGCGCCGTAACCGGTTGCGCCGCTGGCGACGAGCGTCACGCTGGCCGCGCCGCCGGTCGTGCTGCTCTGATCTCCGGGCCAGGTGAGCTGCGGTGTGCCGGTGCCGCCGACGCGCACGATGCGCGCGACCGACGGCACGCCGTCGGCGTTCATCGCGAACAGCATGTACAGCCCCGGCAGCGCGACGCCGGTGTTGCTCGGCACCTGCACGCTGTAGCTGGTGGCGCCGGTGGGGGTGAAGACCAGTGGGATGCGGCGCTGATCGTTGTTGACGGTGTGCGTCGTCGAGCCCACGCGCACCAGCGAGAACGACGCGATCGGCGCATTGGTTGTTACGGCGATCGCCGTGCCATGGCCGGCTTGTGTCGGCGCGGCGGTGATCACCGGCCGCGTGGCCGGCGAGCCGTCGGGGTTGAACAGGTAATACGGCGCGAGGATCTGTACGTCCGGGTGGTTGGCCGCGCAACCGGCGCCGCACAAGCCGCTGCCCGAGGTGATGACACGTGCGTCGGGCAGCAGCAGCGACACGCCGTGGTAGTTGCGCGGCACGCTCATCGCCGGCAGCACAGCAAAGGTTTCGCTCGTCGGATCGAACAGCTCGGCGGCCAGCACCGAACGGTCGTCGGTGAACGCGGCGGCGCGCGTCTGGCCGCCGATGATGACGACCTGGCCGTTGGGCAGCACGACGCTGTTGTGGAACACGCGTGCGTAGTTCATCGGCGCCAACTTGCGCACCGCGGCGCCGCCGCCGTTGGTGTCGATCACATAGGCGTTGGCATTGGCGTCGAAGCCTTCGTAGCCGGGCGAGCCGCCGAGCTTGAGCACCTTGCCGATGTCGTACATCACCGCCGTGCCGCTGACGCTGAACTGGTCGTCGCCACGCGGTCCCATCGGTTGCACATCGCCGTTGCCGCGCGTGTCGAGCAAATGCATGTTGATGCCGGGGCCGGCATGCAGCACGCGGCCGTGGCCGGTGGGGATCAGCCAGAAGTGGCTGTCGCCGCCGAAGTTGCGGCTGCTATCCACCGACAGCATCGGGTCGATCGGGATGCCGCTCATGCGCCGCCAGCCGCCGGCTTCGGTCCAGACTTCGCCATGCTTGTTGCCGACGCCGCCGCTCCACGAGCCGCCGAGCGTCAGCACCGAGCCGTCGGCGAGGATCGTGTTGGCGTTGTAGCCGCGGGCGATGTTCATCGCCGCGCCGGTGGTCCAGGTGCCGGTGGCTGGGTTGAAGATGCTGGTGCGCGCGCTGCTGATGCCGCCGTTGACGAGCAGCCGGCCGTCGGCCAGGTTGGTCGTGCCCGGGCAGAACATGTTGTGCCCGCTCTCGGTGACGGTGCGCTCGCTGCTGCTGTTGGTAGCCGGGTCGAAGGTCACCGTGTAGGTGCGGCCGACGTTGGCGCCGAACGAAAAACGTTCTTCGGCCGACCACAGCAGCACCTTGCCGTCGGGCAGCACGGCCGCCGCGGTGGGCACCAGCGGCAGGCCGACCGGCGCCGACCACACCGACTGCGACGGCGCGGCCACTGCCAACGCTTGCTCACGCTGCGACGACGCTTCGGGCGCCGCAGCATCGTTGCCGCCACCGCAGGCGGCGAGCGCGAGCGCTGCGCCGACGATGCCCAGCCGTCGAGTGGTGAAAAACATGGCGTCCTCCGAGTCGTTCCGAGGCCGCGCGCGCAGCGCGCAAGCCGGCGTTTTCTTTTTGCTCCCTGGTGCATCCGAATGTATCGATGGTCGGGCGGCATCCGCCACGTGCCAGCCCTAGCAAGCGCGGGGTGGCCCCCTAACTTGATGGACGGAAAAGCGCGCTCTCTAGAATCGTTTGATGACCGATCAACCCAACAGCGGCCTGCTGCGCGGCCTGAACCCCGAACAGCTCGCCGCCGTGACGCTGCCCGCCGTGCCGGCGCTGATCCTGGCCGGCGCCGGCTCGGGAAAAACGCGCGTGCTGACAACGCGCATCGCATGGCTGCTGTCCACCGGCCAAGTCTCGCCGGGCGGCGTGTTGGCGGTGACCTTCACCAACAAGGCCGCCAAGGAAATGCTGACGCGGCTGACGAGCATGCTGCCGGTCAACGTGCGCGGCATGTGGATCGGCACCTTCCACGGCCTGTGCAACCGCTTCCTGCGCGCGCATTGGAAACTCGCGGGGTTGCCGCAGGGTTTTCAGATCCTCGACGCGTCGGACCAGGTGGCGGCTGTGAAGCGTGTCGTCAAGGCGATGACGCTAGATGAAGAACGCTATCCGCCCAACCAGGCCGCGTACTTCATCTCCGGCAGCAAGGAACAGGGCCTGCGCCCGCGAGACATCGTCGCGCCGGATCCGGACACCGCCAATCTGATCGAGGTCTATGACGCCTAAGAAGCGCAATGCCAGCGCGAAGGCGTGGTCGATTTCGG
>JANMHY010000408.1:0-2228 GCA_031375525.1 Burkholderiales bacterium | reverse complement strand
GCGGTGTTCTTCACCATCTTCTACACGGTGGTGGCCAGCGCCATCAAGTTCGCGGTCGGGCTGTACCTGGCGATCCTGTTGAACGAAAAGTTGCCGTTCAAGGCCATCATCCGCGCCATCGTGCTGATCCCGTTCATCGTGCCGACGGTGCTCAGCGCAATCGCGTTCTGGTGGATCTTCGACCCGCAATTCTCGGTGATCTCGTGGTCGCTGAAGAAGGTGGGCCTGATCGACCACAACATCAACTTCCTCGGCGACGTCTGGAACGCGCGCTTCTCAGTGATCTTCGCCAACGTCTGGCGCGGCACGCCGTTCATCGCTATCTCACTGCTGGCCGGTCTGCAGACGGTGCCGCCGTCGCTGTACGAAGCGGCGGTGCTTGACGGCGCGACGCGTTGGCAGATGTTCGTCAAGATCACCTACCCGCTGCTGACGCCGATCATCGCCGTGGTGATGACGTTCTCGGTGCTGTTCACCTTCACCGACTTCCAGTTGATCAAGGTGCTGACCAACGGCGGGCCGGCGGGCGCCACCGAGTTGATGGCGACGATGTCCTACAACACGGCGATCCTGGGCGGCCGAATAGGCGAGGGTGCGGCGATCTCGACGGCGATGGTGCCGTTCCTCTTGGCCGCGATCATGGTCTCGTGGTTCGGATTGCAGCGCCGCAAGTGGCAAGCCGGGAGTGACGCGAATGAGTGAATCCCGCGTCGCCGCAGCGTCCCCGTCCGAGGCGGATCACTCGGAGGGCATGAGCTTTTTGTCCACGCTGCCGCAGCGCGTGGTCCAGACCTACATCCCGCTGGCGCTGATCGTCGTCGTCCTGTTGTTCCCGTTCTACTGGATGACGATGACGGCCATCAAGCCGAAGGAGCACCTGCTCGACCTCGACGCGCACAACCCGTTCTACACGCTGAACCCGACCTTCGAGCACATCCACGATCTGCTGTTCAAGACCGACTACCCGCAGTGGCTGTGGAACACGATGTTCATTGCCGTCGCGTCGACCATCCTGTCGCTGATCGCCAGCGTGTTCGCGGCCTACGCCATCACCCGGATCCGCTTCAGGTACTCGCAGTGGGTCGGCGGCGCGATCTTCCTGGCCTATCTGGTGCCGCCGTCGATTCTGTTCATTCCGCTGTCCACGGTGGTCTACCAGTACGGCCTGTTCAACACACCGTTCGCGCTGATCCTCACCTACCCGACGATCCTGATTCCGTTCTCGACCTGGCTGTTGATGGGCTACTTCAAGACCATCCCCTACGAGCTGGAAGAGTGCGCGCTGATGGACGGCGCCAACCGCTGGCAGATCCTCGTCAAGATCGTGCTGCCGCTGGCAGTGCCGGGGTTGATCTCGGCCAGCATCTTCTGCCTGACGTTGTGCTGGAACGAGTTCATCTACGCGCTGACCTTCATCAACAGCACGGAGAAGAAGACGGTGCCTGTCGCCATCTTGTCTGCGTTCACCGACGGCGACCAGTACCGCTGGGGCTCGCTGATGGCTGGTGCGCTCGTCGGCTCGCTGCCGCTGGTGGTGCTGTATGCGTTCTTCGTCGAGCACTACGTGAGTGCGATGACGGGGGCGGTGAAGGAATGAAGATTGGCTTCGTCGGCCTCGGCGCGATGGGCGTGCCGATGGCCGTCAATCTGGTCAAGGCCGGTCACACCGTGCGCGGCTTCGACGTTCGCGTCGGCGCGACCGATGCGCTCGTTGCAGCGGGCGGCGAGGCCGCATCGAGCGCGGCCGACGCGGCGAAAGACGCGGACCTGCTGTGGCTGATGGTCGTCTCCGGCGAGCAGGCCGACGCGGTGCTGTTCGACGGCGGCGCCGCTGCCGCCATGCCCAAGGGCGCGACCGTCGGCCTCGGCTGCACACAAGCGCCCGCGCACGCGGCACGCACCGCAGAGCGCCTGGCCGCAATGGGCTTGTGCACGCTCGACGCGCCGGTGTCCGGCGGCACCAAGGGCGCCAACGCCGCTGCGCTGACGATCATGTGCTCCGGCGACGAAGCGGTGATGCAACGCGCGCGCCCTGTTCTCGACGCCATGGGCTCGCGTGTCTTCGATTGCGGCCGCGCGCCCGGCATGGGCTCGACGGCCAAGATGATCAACCAGTTGCTGTGTGGCGTGCACATCGCCGCCGCGGCCGAAGCGATGCACATTGCCGAGCGCGCCGGCGTGTCCACGGCGACGATGCACGAGATCATCAGCGTCTCGGCCGGCAACTC
>JANMHY010000399.1:0-2246 GCA_031375525.1 Burkholderiales bacterium | reverse complement strand
GATGCGGTTCATCATGCCCAGGTAGCCGCAGGCCAGCGTCGCGGCCAGTGCCACGTAGGGGTTGGCATCGGCACCGATGACGCGGTTTTCGATGCGCCGTGCTGCGGCGGTGGCCACGGGCGACCGGATGCCGACCGTGCGGTTGTCGGTGCCCCACTGGATGTTGATCGGCGCGGCGTTGGAGCGCACCAGCCGGCGGTAGCTGTTGACGTAGGGCGCAAACAGCGCCATCGCAGCAGGCACGTATTTCTGCAGGCCGCCGATGTACCAGAAGAACTCCTTGGAAGGCGAGCCGTCTTCGTTGCTGAAGATGTTCCTGCCGGTCTCTTTGCTGACGACGCTCTGGTGGACGTGCATGGCGCTGCCCGGCTCGCCGGCAATCGGCTTGGCCATGAAGGTGGCGAACATGTCGTGTCGCATCGCCGCTTCGCGCAGCGTGCGCTTGAAGAAGAAGACTTCGTCGGCCAGGCCCAGCGGGTGGGCGTGGAAGAAGTTGATCTCCATCTGGCCGGCACCGACCTCGTGGATCAGCGTGTCGACGTTGAGCTCCATCTTCTCGCAGTAGTCGTAGACGTCTTCGAACAACGGGTCGAACTCGTTGACCGCGTCGATGGAGTACGCCTGGCGCGAGGTTTCTGCGCGGCCGCTGCGCCCGATGGGTGGCTTCAGCGGGATGTCGGGGTCGGTGTTGCGCGCCACCAGGTAGAACTCCAGCTCGGGCGCGACCACCGGGTCCCAGCCTGCGGCGTCGTACAGATCGCAGACATGGCGCAGCACCGAGCGCGGCGCAAAGGGCACCAGCTTGCCGTTCTGGTCGAAGCAGTCGTGGATCACCTGCGCCGTCGGGTCCGTGGCCCAGGGCACGATGCGAACAGTGCGGGGGTCGGGCACCAGGTGCATGTCGCGGTCGGTGGGGCTGATGACGTCGTAGTACGGGCCTTCTTCGGGGAACTCGCCGGTCACGCCCATGGCCACGACCGCCTCGGGCAGGCGCATGCCGCGGTCTTCGGTGAACTTTTCGCGCGGCAGGATCTTGCCGCGGGCCACACCGGTGAGGTCGGGCACGAGGCACTCGATCTCGGTGACGCGCCGTTCGTTGAGCCAGTTTTCGAGTTCGGCAAAAGTGAAGTCTTGTCGCTTGACCATGGGTTACCTGTTTCGTTGTTGTTGATGCGCGCCGCAGGCCGCGCCGAAGGCCGACAAGAGCGTCATCGACACCGGGTTGCTCGCCGCCTGCCACTCCGGGTGCCACTGCACGGCGAGGTTGAAGCCGGGCGCGTCCGGCTTGGAAAACGCTTCGATCACGCCGTCGGGCGCGCGCGCTTCGACGCGCAGGCCCGCCGCCAGACGATTGACCGCTTGCCCATGCAGCGAGTTGACCTGGATGCGTTCGCGCTGCAGCAGCCGGGCGAGCAGGCCACCGGGCAGCACATCGACCGCATGCTTCGGTGCGTACTGCACGTCGGCCGGATCTTCGTCGCGGTCGCGGTGGTCCATGTGGCCGTCGATCTCGTGCACCGCCTGGTGCAGGCTGCCGCCGAGGGCGACGTTGGTTTCCTGCGTGCCGCGGCAGATGGCGAAGAACGGGATGCCGCGGTCGATCGCCTTGGGCACCAGCGGCAATGTCCACGCGTCGCGGTCGGGATCGAGCGGCAGTGCTGGGTTGTACACGTCTTCGCTGAAGTGGCTCGGGTGCACGTTCGACGGTGAGCCGGTGAGCAGCACGCCGTCGGCCAGGTCGAGCAGGCTCTCGAGTTCTTCGGCCGATGCGGTGGGCACGACGAGCGGCTGGCAACCGGCCAGACGAATGAAGTCGGTGTACTTCTTGCCGGCGATGTGGAACGGGTGCTTGCCGACGATGCGGTTGCACGCGGGGATGAGGACGATCGGTTTGGACTTCATCATCGCAGCAGGTCTCTGAGTTGGGCGTAGGCCATGCCGAGCACGAGCGCCGGTGTGCGCAGCGCCGCGCCGCCGGGGAAGGGCATGTGCGTTAACTTCGCAAAAACGTCGAAGCGCGAAGCGTCCCCGGCAATCGCTTCGGCGACGAGCTTGCCGGCCAGGCCGGTGAGCGGCAGGCCGTGGCCGGAAAAGCCTTGCAAGTAGTAGACCCGATCGCCGAACTCGCGCAAGCGGCCGAAGTCGGGCGCGCGGTTCATCGAGATGTCGACGAAGCCGCCCCAGGCGTACTCTGCCTGAACGCCGCGCAACTGTGGGAACGTGGTCTGCATGCGCTGCGTCATCGA
>JANMHY010000391.1:0-1860 GCA_031375525.1 Burkholderiales bacterium | reverse complement strand
TGAAGCCCTGCTCGCCGTGCAGCACGCGGTTGATGCTGGCGTTGCCGAGCTGCCAGGTGCGCGGCGCGTCGAGCGCAATGCGCGACGCCGCGCGGTACAGCGCATCGAGCACGCCGCCGTGGGTGACGATGGCGATGTGCTCGCCGCGGTGGCGGGTGGCGATGGCGGCCAGCGCGGTCACCGCGCGCTCGTAGAAGACTGCCAGCGTTTCACCCCCCGGCGGGCCGAAGCTGGCGTCGCGCTCGCGCCAGCGCCGCGATGCTTCGGGGTGCTGCTGCTCGACCTCGGCCCAGGTCAGGCCTTCGAAGTCGCCGAAGGCGCGCTCGCGCAGCGAGACCTCGGCGCGCACCGGCCGGCCCGCCCGCTCGGCCAGCGCGCGAGCGGTGTCGGCCGCGCGCCGCAGATCGCTCGCATAGACGGCGTCGAATTTTTCATCGTCCAGCGCGCGCCCGAGCCGCTGCGCCTGCTCGCGGCCGGCGGCGTTGAGGGCAATGTCAAGCTGGCCCTGGATGCGCGTCTGCACGTTCCAGGCGGTTTCGCCGTGACGCACGGCGACGACACGCGTCAGCGCGTCGTTCAACGCAGGGCTCGCTTCGGCGCGTCGTTCAACGGACCAGGCGCTTGTTCAGCGTGTAGGTGCCCGAGTACGTCGCCGCGTCGAGCACATGACCGGCCAGCGCGGTGCGGACCTGCGCGCCGTTGAAGGCGCCCTCCACCGGCAGCCGGGCCACGCCGAGCGCATAAAGCGTGAACACGTAGTGATGCACCAGCGAGTCGTTGAACGGCGGGAACGGGCCGTCGTAGCCGAAGTAGTTTCCTGCCCGTTCGGCATCGCCGGCGAACCAGCCGGTGTAGTCGTTCAAGCCCTGGCGCGAGCCGTGCGCGGCGGCCGGGCCGGGCTTGCCGCGCGGCGTGAAGCCGCGGCTGTATTCGCCTTCGCCGATCTGCGTCACCGTCGGCGGCAGATCGACCAGCAGCCAATGGAAAAAATCGACGCGCGGCAGATCGCTCGGGATCTCGCGGTCGGTCTTGTTGACGTCGTCAGCCTTCGACGGCACGTCGAAGTCGTGGCAGATCAGCGCCAGCGACTTCGTGCCCGGCGGCAGCTCGCTCCACGCCAGGTGCGGGTTGATGTTGTCGGAAAAGCCGATGCCACCGTTTTCATCGAGGCGCCCTGCCGCGTACGTGGCAGCGATGCGGTCGCCGTTGGTCCAGGAGTCGCTCCACAGTTTCACTTCATGTCTCCTACAGGGCCGCTCCCAAAGGAGACAGCGCCCCCTTGGGGGGCAGCGAACGAATGTGAGCTTGGGGGCATCATGTCCCCCAGGTGATCACTTCCTTGGCTGCGAGGCAGCGGCGCAGCATGTCGACCAGTGGCCAGACGCGCTGGCGCAGCGAGACGCCGTCGCCCCTGGCCGGTGCGTCAGTGCCGTCGTCGGGCTGGCGCGCCGCGTCGTCGGCAGCAACGGCCTGCTCCAGCGTCGAGATCAGTTGCGGCATGTGCGCCACTTCGAAAATCCCCTTGGCCGCCGGCTCGCGGCCGACGAGGCGCATCACCTGGTCGCCGTTGGGGCCGAGCATGATGACGTCGCCGGCGGCTTTGGATTTGAACTTGTAGAGCATCGACGACCCTCGTGCATGTGGTCCCGCGTGAACGGATAGGCCGATTGTGCCCCGCGCATCGGCCCGTCTTCGACGCGCCCGCTGGGCCGCGTCGCCAGCACCTGGTGCAGCGCCAGCCAGCCGCGCTCGAAGGCCATCGCGCTGCCGGCACATGGTGCAGCGCCACGCGGCGCAACCGAGGCCTGCGCCCGGTTTGCTTCGGCTCAATGCCGCGTCGCAACCTGTGATGGCGCTTGC
>JANMHY010000255.1:0-17611 GCA_031375525.1 Burkholderiales bacterium | reverse complement strand
GCACGGCCGCTTCAGCGCGGCTGGAGACGTTCAACTTCTTGTAGATGGACTTGATGTGGTCGTTGACGGTGAACCACTTGATGCCCATCAGGTTGGCGATCTCCTTGATCGTGAAGCCCTTGCTGAGGTAGGTCAGGACTTCGCTCTCGCGTGGCGTCAGGCGCTCGTGGTCGAGCGGCTTCTCGACCAGCGGCACCGGCCTGCTCGCCTGCAGACCCGACGACGACAGGCCGTGGCCCGGGGCGTTGCTGTCATGGTCGCTGCCGCTGCGGAAATGCGTCAGCAGGCGGCGCGCGATCGCGGGCGACAGCGGCGGCTGGCCGCGCACGATCTTCTGCAGCTCTTCGACCAGGACCTCGAAGCGGTCTTCCTTCAGCAGATAACCATCCGCGCCGCGTTGCAGCGCCGGGAACAAGTGGTCGTCGTCGGAGTACAGCGTGGTCACGATCTTGGTGGCCGGGTAATGCACCAACTCGGCGAGCAGGTCCATGCCGTTGCCGTCGGGCAACTCCAGATCGACCAGTATCAGCTTGAACGGATCGGCGCCATGCATGCCGCTGCCGCCGCCAGCCAGCACGATCTGCTTGCGTGCGCCTTCGAGGTCACCGGCTTCGGTGATGGCGATGACATCGCTGAAGCTGTCACGCACGACGCGGCACAGGAACGCACGCGCCACCGGGTTGTCTTCGAGGATCAAGACTTTGACTGTCATCGTCGTCACCCCTTCATGAGCCAAGCCCATCGTAGCGCAATGCGGCGGTCACACAAGCAAGCGAAGGGCCGTTCCCGAGATTGCTTGTCCCCCCTCGGGGGGTCTGACGCGCAGCGGCAGTGGGGGCCGTCAGGTAGGGTGGTTGACGACCAGCAGCTTGCCGTGTACGCGCCGCGACGCCATGCGCTCGTAGGCCTCGGGCAGCGAGGTCATCGGCAGCTTGGTGTCGATCGCGGGTTTGACGGCCCCTTGGGCGTACCAGGCAAACAATTGCGCCAGCCCCTGCGCAAACGCCTTCGGCTCGCGGCGCGCAAAGTCGCCCCAGAACACGCCGACGATCGACGCGCCCTTGAGCAGCGCCAGGTTCAGCGGCAGCGCCGGAATCGGCCCCGCGGCAAAGCCGATGACGAGGTAGCGGCCGCGCCAGGCGATCGAACGGAACGCGGCTTCGGCCAGATCGCCGCCGACCGGGTCGAGCACGACATCGGGGCTCGCCTGCGCCGTTTTCAGCGCGCTACGCAAGTCCTGGTGCGACAGGTCGATGCTCATGTCGGCGCCGAGCTCGGTGCAGAACGCCGCCTTGGCGGCCGACGACACCGCGGCGATGACGCGCGCGCCGGCCGCTTTGGCGACCTGCACCGCGGCGCTGCCGACGCCGCCGGCCGCACCGAGCACGAGCACGGTTTCGCCGCTGCTTAAAGCGCCGCGGTCGATCAGCGCGTGGTGCGCGGTGCCGTAGGTGAAGGCGAAGGCGGCGCCGTCGTCGAGGTCGAAGCCCGGTGGCAGAGCAATCAGTTGCGACGCCGGTACGCAGGCGTGCGTCGCAAAGCCGCCGGCCGCGCCGATCGAGGCCACCGCGTCGCCGGGTTTGACGTGGCGCACGCCGTCACCGACCGCTTGCACGACACCCGAGAACTCGCTGCCGGGCACGAAGGGCAGCGGCGGCTTGATCTGGTACTTGTTCTGCACCGTCAGCAGATCGGGAAAGTTCAGGCTCGCCGCATGGACTTCGATGCGCGCCTCGCCGGCAGCGGGCTGCGGCGTCGGCCGTTCGCACCAGCGCAGCGCATCGACACCGGTGGGCTCCTCGCATAGCCATGCGTACATCGCGCTCTCCTCGTCGTGTTGCTGTGTGCGCGATGATAGGCACGCGCTCGGCCTACATACAATCGCCGAATGAAACGGCCCCTTGCTCACTTTGTTCGCGTCCCCCGAGGGGAGCAACAGTTCCTTGGGAGCGGCCCGGCAGAACTGTTATGCGCATCCTGATCGCCAACGACGACGGTTACCTCGCTCCCGGCCTGGCGGCGCTGGTCAAGGCGATGGAAGGCCTGGGCGAGATCGACGTCATCGCGCCCGAGCAGAACGCCAGCGGCACCTCGAACTCGCTGTCGCTGCACCGGCCGCTGTCGTTGTACCGCGGCGTCAACGGTTTCCGCTATGTCAATGGCACGCCGTCGGATTGCGTGCATGTGGCGCTGACCGGTCTGCTGCCGCAGCGTCCGGACCTCGTGGTCTCCGGCATCAACAACGGCGCCAACATGGGCGACGACACGCTGTACTCGGGCACGGTCGCGGCGGCGATGGAAGGTTTTCTCTTCGGTATCCCGTCGATCGCGTTTTCGCAGGTCGAGAAAGGTTGGGCCCATCTCGATGAGGCGGCGGCCGTGGCGCGATCGGTGGTCGAGGCGGTGCTGGCCTCACCGAGGCCGGCGCGGCCGTTCCTGCTCAACGTCAACATTCCCAACCGCGCCGATGCGATGCAACTGCCGCGCCGCGTGACCCGCCTCGGCCGACGCCATGCCAGCGAGCCGGTGATCCAGCAGAAGAGCCCGCGCGGCGAGGCCATCTACTGGATCGGCCCGGCCGGCGACGCCCGCGAGGCCGGCGAGGGCACCGACTTTCATGCCACGGCGGTCGGCTGTGTCTCGATCACGCCGCTGCAGGTGGATCTGACGGATCACGCGACGCTCGGTGATTGGTCTGGCGTGTTGCAGTCTTCATGAGTCAACGTCCGTCGCGATTTCCGATGGCGCTCGATCGTGTGGGCCACGCCAAGCCCAAGCCGCGCGTCAGCGCGGCGGTGTCCGCAGCGCCCGCGCCGAGCGGCGTCGGACTCGATTCGCAGTCGGTGCGCGCGCGCATGGTCGAGCGTCTGCGCGCGCAAGGTCTCGTCTGCCGTCCGGTGATCGACGCGCTGGGCCAGGTGCCGCGCCATGTCTTCGTCGATGCAGCGCTGGTGGCGCAAGCCTACGAAGACACGAGCCTGCCGATCGGCTATGGCCAGACGATTTCCAAACCGTCGGTGGTGGCGCGCATGTTGTCGCTGCTGTTCGATGCGCGCGGCGGCGCGCCGCACTTGGGGCGCGTGCTCGAGATCGGCACCGGTTGCGGCTACCAGGCCGCGCTGCTGGCGCAGATGGCCACGCTGGTCATCTCCGTCGAGCGCTTGCGCCCGTTGCACGACAAGGCGCGCGACAACCTGGCGTCGATGCGGCGCTCGAACCTGCGCCTGGTCTATGGCGACGGCCGGCTCGGCCATGCGCCGAATGCGCCGTACGACGCGATTGTCTGCGCCGCTGGCGGTGAAGACCTGCCGCAAGCATGGCTCGATCAACTCGCCGTCGGCGGCCGGCTCGTCGCGCCGACGCAAGCCGACGGCCGCGGTGAACAGGTCCTCGTCACGGTCGATCGACATGAGAACGGATGGTCACGACACGATCGCGATGCGGTGCGCTTCGTGCCGTTAAGATCGGGCACAGCATGAACAGAACGAGTGATTTGTTGCGCGGTGGACTGCATTGGCGCGCGTCGATGTCGGGCGTGGGTGGGTGTGTCGTGTTGATGACCGCGGCGTTGTTGGCGGGGTGCGGCACGTCGTTGAATCGCGCACCGGTGGAAGACCGCACGGCGGCGCGCAGTGCCACGACGGCACCGGCCGGCGCCGCGACGCCGGCGACGAGTGAGACGCCGGGCAAACCGTTGCCCGGCATCGAAAACCTCGGCAAGCCCGGCCACTACGCGGTCAAGCCCGGCGACACGTTGATCCGCGTCGCCTTGGAGAACGGGCAGAGCTGGCGCGACATCGCGCGCTGGAACAACATCGACAACCCGAACGTGCTCGAAGTCGGGCAGGTCTTGCGCGTGGTGCCGCCCGGCGTCGATGCGTCGGCCGCCGCGGCGCGCGGCGTCACGGTGGCCAAGGTCGATACGCGGCCGCTCGATGCCAAGCCGGTCACCGGCGCGGCGTCGGCGCCCGCCGCACTGCCGACACCACCGCCGCCGGCGGCCATACCAGCGCCGGTTGCTGCGGCCACGCCGCCTGCTGCGCCGGCGCCAGCCCCGCCGGCCGCACCGCGCGATGCCGACGATGACATCGCCTGGGCCTGGCCAGCGACGGCTGCCGTGGCTGCGCCGTTCGACGAAGGTCGCAACAAGGGCCTGGTCTTCGCCGGCAAGGCGGGCGACCCGGTGCTCGCCGCTGCCGACGGCCGCGTCGTCTATGCCGGCGCGGGTCTGCGTGGGTTCGGCAACCTCGTCATCGTCAAACACAACAACAGCTACCTGACCGCGTACGCGCACAACCAGACGCTGCTGGTCAAAGAAGACCAGGCCGTGCGGCGTGGGCAGCGCATTGCCGAGATGGGTTCGAGCGACGCCGAGCGGGTGCAACTGCACTTCGAGATCCGCCGCCTGGGCAAACCGATCGATCCGGCTCGGCTGCTGCCGCCGCGTTGACCAAGCTGTTGTCATGACCGTGCGCCCGCACGACCCCAACGATGGTGCTGCGCTCGCGGCGCTGGCAGGGTCGAGTGGTGCGGTGGTGCCGATCGAGGTGCTGGCGGAGTTGCCACCCGTGGAGATCGCCGCGGAGGATGGCAGCGCGGCCGACACGCTGCAGACCTACTTGCGCGAGATTCGCCGCGCGCCGCTGTTCACGCCGGAAGAAGAGTACGCAATGGCCGTGCGCGCCAGCGCCGGCGACTTCTCGGCGCGGCAATCGATGATCGAGCGCAACCTGCGCCTGGTGGTCAGCATCGCCAAGAACTACCTCGGCCGCGGCTTGCCGCTGACCGACCTGATCGAAGAAGGCAATCTCGGTTTGATGCATGCCACCGGCAAGTTCGAACCCGAGCGTGGCTTTCGTTTTTCGACCTACGCGTCGTGGTGGATCCGCCAAGCCATCGAGCGCGCGATCATGCATCAGGCGCGCCTGGTGCGATTGCCGGTGCACGTGGTGCGCGAGTTGAACCAGGTGCTGCGCGCACGCCGCGCGCTCGAAGGCGAACGCGCGCTGGCCGGCCAGACCGATGACCGGCCGGTGCGTGTCGAGCGCATTGCCGAGCGGCTCGGCCGAGCGGTGCAGGAGGTGACCGATCTGCTGCGCTACGCCGAACAACCGGCCTCGCTCGATGCGCCGCGCGATCTGGCGCGTGACGGCGACGGCTCGGGCGAGTCACTGTTGGACGGCGTGGCCGGCGATGGCCACGACGATCCGGAAGACACGCTGCTGCACCACGAGCTCGAATCGCTGGTCGAGAGCGAACTGCTCGAGTTGAGCAAGCGCGAGCGCGAGGTGCTGACCGGCCGCTTTGGCCTGTACAACCGCGAGCCCGAAACGCTCGAAGCGTTGGCCGAACGGCTGGGCCTGACGCGCGAGCGCGTGCGCCAGATCCAGCAGGAAGCGCTGGCCAAGTTGAAGCGCCACATGCAGCGCCGCGGCATCGACCGCGACTCGGTATTTTGAGCGCCTCGGTCCTGGTCTTCGACATCGAGACCATTCCCGATGTCGATGGGCTGCGTGCGATGCGCGGCGCCGACGCGGCACTGAGCGATGCCGAGGTCTACGCCGCCGAGCAGGCCGAGCGCAAGGCCAGCGGCAAGAGCGACATGCTGCCGCTGTACCTGCAGCGCGTGCTAGTCTTCTCCTGCGTCTTTCGCAGCGCCAAGGGTCTGACGGTGCAGTCCTTCGCCGACCGATCCGGCAACGAAGAGGGGGCCGTCATCCAGACCTTCTTCGACAAGATCGAGAAGCACCAGCCGCAACTCGTCAGCTGGAACGGCGGCGGCTTCGACCTGCCGGTGTTGCACTACCGCGGCCTGAAGCATGGCGTCGTCGCCGACAAGTACTGGGACATGGGCGAGGACGACCGCGAGTACAAGTGGAACAACTACATCTCGCGCTACCACATGCGTCACCTCGACATGATGGACCTGCTGGCGCTGTACCAGCCGCGCGCCAACGCGCCGCTCGACGCCATGGCCAAGCTGTCCGGCCTGCCGGGCAAGCTGGGCATGGACGGCTCGCAGGTTTATCCGGCTTACCTCGATGGCAAGCTCGATGAGATTCGCTGTTATTGCGAAACGGACGTGATGAACACCTGGCTGCTGTACTGCCGCTTCCAGAAGATGCGCGGCGGCTTCACCGAAGCCGAGCACGAGCGCGAGATGGCGTTGGCGCGCGAATCGTTGACGGCCATCGACGAGCCGCATTGGGCCGAGTACCTGGCTGCCTGGGCGTGAGCGCCGCTGGGCCGCTCCCAAGGCGCTCGTACCCCCTCGGGGGGACCGGCCCGGAGGGCCGTAGGGGGCTCACATGACGGTGGAAGCTGAATGGCTCGAGGTCGAATCGCTCGACCTCGAAGCGCAAGGCGTGGCGCGCAACGCCGAGGGCAAGGTGGTCTTCATCGAAGGCGCCTTGCCGACCGAGCGTGTGCAGGTGCAGGTGCACCGGCGCAAGAACAACTGGGAGCAAGGCACGCTCAGCGCAATGTCGCGCGAAAGTTCGCAGCGCGTGCGGCCGGCTTGCCCGCACTTCGGCCTGCATGCCGGCGCTTGCGGCGGCTGCAAGATGCAGCACCTGCACCCGGCAGCGCAGGTGGCGGTCAAGCAGCGCACGCTCGAAGACAACCTGTGGCATCTGGGCAAGGTCAAGCCGGAACGGATCCTGCGGCCGATCGAAGGCCCGGCCTGGGGCTACCGCTACCGCGCGCGGCTGTCGGTGCGCCATGTGGCCAAGAAGGGCACGGTGCTGGTCGGCTTTCACGAGCGCAAGTCGCGTTACATCGCCGACATGCAGACCTGCGCCGTGCTGACGCCGAAAGTCAGCGCGATGCTGATGCCGCTGCGTGACCTCGTGATGTCGATGCAGGCGCGAGAGACGCTGCCGCAGATCGAGCTGGCGATGGGCGACGAGGTGGTCGCGCTGGTGCTGCGCCACCTCGAGCCCTTGAGCATCGAAGACCAGCAACGCCTGCGCAACTTCGGCCACGCGCACGGCGTGCAGTGGTGGCTGCAGCCCAAAGGCCCGGACACGGTGCACCTGCTCGACGACGATGGCCCCGACCTCGCCTATGCCTTGCCCGAGTTCGGCGTGACGATGCCGTTCAAGCCGACCGACTTCACGCAGGTCAACCCGCACATCAACCGCGTGCTGGTGCAGCGCGCGGTCGGCTTGTTGGACGTGCAGCGCGACGAGCGTGTGATCGACTGGTTCTGCGGCCTCGGCAACTTCACGCTGCCGTTGGCGACACGCGCGCGCGAGGTGCTGGGCATCGAGGGCAGCGAAACGCTGGTGCAGCGCGCGCGCGACAACGCGCTGCGCAACGGCATCCAGGCGAACTTCGCGGCACGCAACCTGTTCGAGTTGACGCCTGACGCATTGATGGCCGACGGCACTGCGCAGAAGTGGCTCGTCGATCCGCCGCGCGAGGGCGCCTTTGCGCTGGCCAAGGCCACGGCCGATCTGGTGCAGACGGGCGCGGCTTGGACACCTCCGTCACGCATCGTCTATGTCAGCTGCAACCCGGCCACGCTGGCGCGCGACGCGGGGCTGTTTGTGCATCAAGCGGGTTACCGCTGCACGGCGGCTGGCGCGGTCAACATGTTCCCGCACACGGCGCACGTAGAGAGCATGGCGGTCTTCGAGCGGCCGGCTGCGTGCGGCTTGTATTGAGCAGCGTTCTGAGCCAAGGCCGAGGCGCCGAGCTCTTCTGGGCGTGATGTCGGCGCTGGCGCCGGCCACCAAGAATTAGGGGGAGCACTGCGAACAGGGGATAGGCAGCGGGCGCACGGTTGCAATCATCGCTGCCCAGAGGCTGCGCGGCTGCGCAGTCCGAAGCGAAGGGATGCTGTGTCGACAACCGTTGCCGATGTTCGCGGGGCGCGCTCCGGGGTTGTATTGGCCACGTCCGCCATGCGTCAGCGATGGGTCGCGGTCGCGGCGCTGGCGCTCGCGGCCTGCGGCGGCGGCGATTCTGCTTCCGTGCCCGAGGCCGATGAGCGAGAGTCTGCCAAGGCCATCGCGCAACCGTCGAATGGACGCTGGTCGCCACTGATCGGCCTGTCGCTCGTCCCTGCCGCGGCCGCCAACCTGCCCAACGGCAAGGTGTTGTTCTGGTCTGCGGAGCAGCGCTTTGCCTTCTCCAGTGGCGCAAGCACCTACACCAGCCTGTTCGATCCGGTTTCGCAGACTGCCACCGAGAGGCTCGTCTCGAACACCGCGCACGACATGTTCTGCCCCGGTACGAGCAACCTGGCCGACGGGCGGGTGCTGGTCAGTGGCGGCATCAGCTCTGCGGCCACGAGCATCTATGACCCTTCGACGAACACATGGACCGCCGCGGCGCAGATGAACATCTCGCGTGGCTACCAGGCCAATTGCGTGCTCGAGGACGGCTCCGTGTTCACACTGGGTGGTTCTTGGTCGGGTGGCGTGGGCGGCAAACACGGCGAGGTATGGAATCAGGCGCAGGGGTGGCGCCGTCTGACGGGCGTGCCGGTGACGCCGATGCTCTCGGTCGATCCAGGCCCTGAAAACAGCTACAGCCAGGACAGTCACTTCTGGTTGATTCCTGCCGGCAACGGCAAAGTCTTCTACGCCGGCCCGGGTGTCAACATGCAGTGGATCGACACGCGAGGCGAGGGCAGCGTGTCTGACGCCGGCCCACGCGGCGACGATGTGTTCAGCATCAACGGTACCGCCGCGCTGTACGACATCGGCAAGGTGCTGAAGGCCGGCGGCGCGCCGAGCTACGACAGCATCGATGCTCATGCCAGCGCCTACGTGATCGACATCAACGCCGGCGCCTCGGTGCGCAAGATTGCGCCGATGGCCTATTCGCGGGCCTTTCACAACAGCGTCGTCTTGCCCAACGGGCAAGTGATTGTGGTCGGCGGCATGACAAACGCCAAGACCTTCAACGACAACACTGCAGTCCTGCGTCCCGAGCTGTTCGACCCGGCGTCCGAGACCTTCACGCTGCTGCCGCCGATGGCGGCTCCGCGGACTTATCACAGCGTGGCACTGCTGCTGCCCGATGCGCGCGTGATCTCCGCCGGCGGCGGCCTTTGCGGCATCGGGTGTGCGGCCAATCACCCCGACCTGCAGATCTACAGCCCGCACTACTTGTTCAATGCCGACGGCGCCGACGCGGTGCGGCCCGTGATCGCTTCGGCGCCGGCCCAGGCCACACATGGCACGCGCATCACCGTCGGCACCGACAGCGTGATCGGCGCATTTTCGCTGATCCGTGTGTCGTCGAGCACGCACACGGTCAACAACGATCAGCGGCGTGTGCCGCTCGCCTTCACCGCGCTGGGCAACAACAACTACGAGTTGACGATTCCCGGCAACCCGGGCGTCGTGCTGCCTGGCTACTACATGCTGTTCGCGCTCAGTCCGGAAGGTGTGCCGTCGATCGCCAGGACGATTCGCATCTCGGGGACGGGTGCGCCGACCATCGACAATCCCGGCGACAAGACCAGCGCGCTCAATGCGTCGGTGTCGCTGACAACGACCGCGACCGGCGCAACCAGCTTTGCCGCGAGCGGTTTGCCAACCGGCCTGTCGATCAGTCCGACCAGCGGCGCCATCACCGGCGTGGCCACGCAGACGGGCCGCTACGCGGTGACCTTGATCGCTGCCAATGCCAGCGCGCAGACCAGTACCAACCTCGTCTGGACGGTGGGAACGCCGTCGGTGACAGCGAAGTATTTCCGCCTCGAGGCCTTGTCCGAAATCGCCGCCAACCCGTCGGCGTCGATGGCCGAATTCAACTTGTTGGACGAGAGCGGCGCCGTGATGAGCCGCAGCGGTTGGATCGCCACGGCGGACAGCGCAGAGACCGGCAACGCAGCGGCCAACGCGATCGACGGCAACGCATCGACGCGGTGGCACACGCCGTGGGTCTCGGTCTCGCCCCCGATGCCGCACTGGTTCAGTGTCGACATCGGTACACCTCGCGCGGCGAGTGGATTTCGCTACCGGCCGCGCAACGATGCTAGCCAGCTCGGCACGATGGCTTCGTGGCGCCTGCTGACCAGCATGGACGGCGCTTTGTGGACCGCGGTGGCCAGCGGTAACTTCGTGAATCTGGGCGGCCCCACAGTCGAGAAGACGGTGCTGTTCAATTCGCCCGGCACAAGCAACCGCGCGCCGACCCTGCCGACCATCGCCGACCAATCCCGCGTTGTGGGTCAGCAGACGTCGCTGGCGCTCAACGCATCCGATCCGGACGGTGACACCTTGTCGTACAGCGTGATCGGCCTGCCACCCGGGCTGGCGGCCGACCCCGTGCTCGGCGTGATCTCTGGCATGCCCGCGGTGGCCGGCGTCTATCCGGTTTCGGTACAGGTCACCGATGGACGCGGCGGTGTGGCCAATCAGTCGTTCTCATGGACCATCACGTCGGCGAGTTTTGCGATCGACCCGGTTCCCGCCTCGGCCACCACCGCCGGCAGCACGGCCACGTTCACGGTCAGCTCCAACGGCGGAGCGGGCGTGACCTACAGCTGGAACTTCGGCGACGGCTCCCCGGCCACCGCACCATCGACCGCGACCACGGTCTCGCACGCCTACGCCGCGCCGGGTATCTACAGCGTCACAGTGACCGCCACCGACACAGGCGGGGCGGTGAGGACGCGCACTTTCGTGCAAGCCGTCTACACGGTGATCGGCGGCGCCGCGCGGCCCGCGCAGTCGTCGACCATCGCCGTTGAAAACGCCGCCGGATTCAACGCCCGCGTCTGGCTGGTCAACCAGGACAACGACAGCGTCAGCGTCTTCGATGCGGTGACGTCGGCGAAGGTGCGCGAGATCGCGGTCGGCGCGGCGCCGCGTTCGGTGGCCGTGGCGCCGGACGGCCGCATCTGGGTCGTCAACAAGGACGCAGCAACAATGTCGGTGATCGACCGGACGTCGCTGGCCGTCGTCCAGACGATCGCCTTGCCGCGAGCGGCCATGCCCTTCGGCCTGGTCTTTGCGCCGGATGGTTCGGCGGCGTATGTGACGCTCGAAGCGCTCGGACAGTTGCAGAAGCTGCATCCGGGCACGGGCGCGGTCATCGGCTCGGTGGCGGTGGGGCCCAGTCCACGCCACCTGTCGATCACCGCGGCATCGGACCGTATCCTGGTCTCGCGCTTCATCACGCCGCCGTTGCCGGGCGAAGCGACGGCCACGGTGGTCACGCAATCCGGCGGCGCGCCGCGTGGCGGCGAAGTGGTGGTCGTGACGCCGGCGATGGTCATCGACAGAACGGTCGTGCTCCAGCACAGCGATCGGCCGGACTCGAGCGTGCAGGGCTCCGGCGTGCCGAACTACCTGGCAGCAGCGGTCATCGCGCCGGGCGGCGGCAGTGCCTGGGTGCCCTCGAAGCAGGACAACGTCAAGCGCGGTGTGCTGCGCAACGGCATCGGCCTCGATTTCCAGAACACGGTGCGCGCGGTCAGTTCGCGCATCGACCTGTCGGCCTGGGTCGAGGACGCGGCCGCGCGCATCGACCACGACAACGCCAGTCTGGCCAGCGCAGCAGTGTTCCACCCTAACGGCGCCTACCTGTTCGTGGCCTTGCAGACGAGCCGGCAGGTCGCAGTGATCGACCCTTTCAGCCGCAACGAGCTGTTCCGCTTCGACACTGGCCGCGCGCCCGATGGCCTGGCGATCTCGGCCGATGGTTCGAGGCTGTTCGTCAACAACTTCATGGATCGCACGCTCGGTGTTTACGATCTGTCGCGCCTGGTCAATTTCGGCGAGATGAGCGCCATCGCGGTGATGACACCGAACGCGGTGGCCAGCGAAAGGCTGATCGCCCAGGTGCTGCAGGGCAAGCGCTTGTTCTACGACGCGCGCGACCCGCGCCTGGCGCGCGATGCCTACATGAGCTGCGCCAGTTGCCACAACGATGGCGGCCACGACGGCCGCGTCTGGGACATGACCGGGTTCGGCGAAGGCTTGCGCAACACGATCAGCCTGCGCGGCCGCGGCACCGGCCATGGGCGCTTGCACTGGAGCGGCAACTTCGACGAGGTCCAGGACTTCGAAGCGCAGATCCGCCAACTCGCCGGTGGCACGGGTCTGATGGCCAATCCCGATTTCAGCGCGGGTACGCGCAGCCAGCCGCTGGGCGACAAGAAGGCCGGCCTGTCGGCCGATCTGGATGCGCTGGCCGCGTATGTGGCGTCGCTCGACAGCTTCGCGCCCAGCCCCTACCGGCCCACGGCGGCGAGCGTTTCGAGTTCGGCGCTCGAGGGCAAGTTGCTCTTCTCGAGCAAGAACTGCGCTTCGTGCCATGCGGGTGTGGCCTTCACCAACAGCATTGGCAACAGCCTGGTCAACGTCGGCACGATCAAGTCGAGCAGCGGCATGCGACTTGGCGACACGCTGGTCGGGCTCGACGTGCCGACGCTGCGCGACGTCTGGGCCACGGCGCCATACCTGCACGACGGATCGGCGAGCACGCTGGAGGCTGCCGTCCAGGCCCACAACGGCCTGGGCATCGGCGGCTCCGATGCCGCGCGCCTGGCGGCTTACCTGCGCGAGATCGGCAGCGAGGAGGGCGCAGCGCCGTTGACGGGCTCGATCGGCTCGATCTGGCCGCCGACAGCACTGCCCATTGACGATACGCTCAACGATGGGACTGCTCTGAATCTGGGCACGAAGTTCCGCTCTGACCTAGCCGGGTTGATCACGGCGATTCGTTTTTACAAAGGCGCCAACGATACGAGTACCCACACCGGCGCGTTGTGGACGAGCACGGGGCAGCAACTGGCCACCGTGACGTTCTTGAACGAGTCCGCGACAGGTTGGCAGCAGGCCAACCTGTCGACGCCGGTGGCGATTGCCGCGAACACGGTGTACGTGGTTTCGTACCTGTCTCCGGCCGGGCGCTTTGCTGTGAGCCAGAATTACTTCGTCGCGGCGGGATTCGACAATGCGCCGCTGCACGCGCTGCGCGATGGCGACAGCGGGGCCAATGGGGTGTTCCTGTACGGCGGTGCCGTTGCGTTCCCGACGCAGACCCACGTAGCGTCGAACTACTGGGTTGATGTGGTGTTCACGCCATCGGTGGTCGACACGACGCCGCCGACGGTCAGCGCGACGACACCGGCCAGCGGCGCGACCGCTGTAGCGACGACGAGCGCGGTGACGGTGACATTCAGCGAAGCGATGGATGCTGCGAGCATTGGCGCGAGCACGATCGAGTTGCGCAACGCGTCCACCAGCACGCTGGTCGCGGGTGCCGTTGCCTACAACGCGGCCACGCGCGTGGCCACGCTCGCGCCTGCGGCGGCGCTGTCACCGGCCACCACCTACATGGCCAGCGTCAAGGGCGGCGCCAGCGATCCGCGCGTCAAGGACAGCGCGGGCAACGCCTTGGCCAGCACCGTGTCATGGTCGTTCACGACAGCGGTCCCCGATACGACGCCACCGACCATCACGGCGCGCTCGCCGGTGGACGGCGCCAGCGGCGTGCCGGTCAACAGCGTGGTCACGCTGACATTCAACGAAGCCATGGCCGCGGCCACGGTCGGTGGCACCACGTTCGTGTTGCGCAACGCCGGTGGCAACGTGGTCGCAGCCACGGTGGCGTACAACGCGGCGACCCGCGTGGCCACACTGACGCCGACCGGCGGCCTGGCGCCATCGAGCACTTACACCGCCACGGCGGCCGGCGGCAGCACCGATCCGCGCCTGAAAGACCTCGCCGGCAATGCGCTGGCAGCGTCGTCGAGTTGGAGCTTCACGACCGTCGTTGCGGACACCACGCCGCCGACGATCACCGCAACGGTGCCGACGAGTGGTGCGACCGGTGTCGCCGCTGGTTCCAGCGTCATCGTCACCTTCAGCGAGCCGATGGACGCCGCCTCGATATCGGCCAGCACGATCGAGCTGCGCAACACCGCGACCAGCGCCCTGGTGTCCGCCGCTGTCATCTATGCCTCGGCGACGCAGACCGCAACGCTGACGCCCGGTGCTGCGCTGGCCCCGGCGACCAGCTACACCGTGACGGTGCGCGGTGGCGCCACGGCGCCGCAGGTCAAAGACAGCGCCGGCAATGCGCTCGCAGCCAGCAGCAGCTGGTCCTTCACCACGGCCTCCGGACCCGCGTGCCCGTGCACGATCTGGACCGCCACGGCCACGCCCGCGGTTGCCAGTGCGACCGACAGCAGCTCGGTGAACCTGGGCGTTAAGTTCCGATCCGACGCGGCCGGCTACATCACGGGCCTGCGCTTCTACAAGGGCAGCGGCAATACCGGAACGCACGTCGGCTCGCTGTGGAGCAGCACCGGGCAGTTGCTTGCCCAGGCCACGTTCAGCGCAGAAACGGCCAGCGGCTGGCAGCAAGTGATGCTGGCCGCGCCGGTGGCCATCACGGCCGGGACCACCTACGTGGCGTCGTACCTGGCGCCCGTGGGCCGCTATTCGTTCGACGGCGGCTACTTCAACAACACGGGCGTGGACAACGCACCGTTGCACGCCCTGAGCACCGCGGTGGGTGCTGGCAACGGCGTGTACCTCTACGGCGCCGCCAGTGCGTTCCCAAGCTCGACATACAACGGCGCAAACTACTGGGTTGATGTCGTGTTCAGCAAATAGGCAACCACGGTAGGCAAGCAAGGTGAGCGCCGCAGCGCCTTTGGCAGCAGTGGGCGCCGTGATCATCATCGCATCGATGCGCAATCGACACGCCCATAAAAAAGGCCCCGCGAAGGGCCTTAGGGAAACCAATCTGACCGCTGCTTACTCGCTGTTGCCGCCGATGCCGAACAACGCCAGCAGCGACTGGAAGATGTTGTAGAGGCTCAGGTACACCCCGAGCGTCGCGGTGATGTAGTTCGTTTCCTCGCCATCGCGCACACGCTTCAGGTCGTAAAGGATGAAGAACGAGAAGATGCCGATGATCAACATCGCCAGCGTGATCATCAACGCGCCGCTCTGGATGAAGAGGTTGGCAATGCCCGCCACCAGCACCAGGATCGCACCAATCATCATGAACTTGGCCATGCTCGACAAATCGCGCTTGACGATCGTCGACAGGGTCGCCATGCCGAGGAAGATCGCACCGGTGCCGGCAAAGGACATCATGATCAGACTGGCGCCGTTGCCCATGCCGAGCACGACGGCCAGCATGCGCGACAGCATCACGCCCATGAAGAACGTGAAAGCCAGCAGGATCGGCACGCCGGCCGCCGAGTTCTTGTTCTTCTCGATGGCGAACATGAAGCCGAAGGCGCCGACCAGGAAGACGATCAGGCCGATGCCCGGCGTCAGGACCCTGTTGATGCCCGTGGCCATGCCGACCCAGGCGCCCAGCACCGTGGGCACCATCGACAGCGCGAGCAACCAGTAGGTGTTGCGCAGGACACGGTTGCGCTCGGCACTCAGCGCGCCAGAGCCAGCGGTGCTGGCGTAAACGGGTTGCAGACGATCGTCCATGAGACAGGCCTCCATTGATGAAGAGATGCAGGCTCAGAGCCTGCCTATAGATTCTAGTTCCCCACGCTCACCGTCATGAATGACCATTTGCCCGGTGGCGGAATCGACGTGTAGCGGCCACATACATTGGGGGCATCGACGCCATTGCCAGACCCGCCATGCAACAAAAACCGTTTCTCGCGCATGAAGATGCGCGCCGTATCGCCGCCGCCGCAGAGGCGGAAGCCACCACCAACCGCTGGGCGGTGACGATTGCCGTCGTCGATGACGGCGGCCACCTGTTGTGGCTGCAGCGCCTGGACGGTGCGGCGCCGATCTCGGCGCTGATCGCGCCCGCCAAGGCGCGCACGAGCGCCCTCGGGCGGCGCGAGTCCAAGGTTTACGAAGAGATGATCAACGGCGGGCGCACGGCGTTTTTGAGCGCGCCGACGCTCGACGGCATGCTCGAAGGCGGCGTGCCGGTGATGATCCATGGCCACTGTGTCGGTGCGGTCGGTGTGAGCGGTGTCAAGTCGAGCGAAGACGCGCAGATTGCGCGCGCGGGCATCGCCGCCCTGGGGGCGTGACGTGACAGCCTCTCGCCCGCTGCTCGGGCACTCCCCCGAGGGAAGGCTCAGGCCGACGCTTGGGAGCGGCCCGGCGCTGGCCTGAGACTGCCCGTTTATGATTGATGGCTTTTTCAACCGATGAAGCCCTCGGTTTTCTGAACGCCAACACCGGACCAGCGCGCGCCGCAAGGCGGGTGAAGAAAGAAACCGTGGGCCGCACCGCCAGTGCCCCGGAGCCCCGATTTGCTGCCCGTCCTGCCCCCCGCCGTGCTCGCCCTTGCCGACGGCACGGTCTTTCAAGGCACCTCGATCGGCGCCGCCGGTCGCACCGTCGGCGAGGTGGTGTTCAACACCGCGCTCACCGGCTACCAGGAAATCCTCACCGACCCGAGCTACTGCCAGCAGATCGTCACGCTGACCTATCCGCACATCGGCAACTACGGCGTGAACGTCGAGGATGTCGAGTCGAAGAACGTCTTTGCGGCGGGCCTGGTGATCAAGGATTTGCCGATCCGCGTTTCTAACTTTCGCGCTGGGCTGACGCTGTCGCAGTACCTCCAGCGCGAGGGCACGGTGGCGATCGCCGACATCGACACGCGCCAGCTCACGCGCCGGCTGCGCACGCAGGGCGCTCAGAACGGCTGCATCGCCGCGTTTCCGGTCGGCACCAAGGTCGGCCCCGACGAAATTGCAGCCGCGGTTGCCGCCGCGCGCGGCGCGCCGAGCATGGCGGGCCTCGATCTGGCCAAGGTTGTGTCTGTGCGCGAACCGTATCAATGGACTGAAACCGAGTGGCAGCTCGGCATCGGCTACGGTGCGCAGAACGAGCCGCGCTTTCACGTCGTGGCCTACGACTTCGGCGTCAAGCACAACATCCTGCGCATGCTCGCCAGCCGCGGCTGCCGCGTCACCGTCGTGCCGGCGCAGACCAGCGCGGCCGATGTGCTGGCGCGCAAGCCGGATGGTGTGTTTCTCAGCAATGGCCCCGGCGATCCCGAGCCGTGCGACTACGCGATTGTCGCGACACGCACGCTGATCGAGCGCGGCCTGCCGACTTTCGGCATCTGCCTCGGCCACCAGATCCTGGCGCTGGCCTCAGGCGCGAAGACCTTCAAGATGAAGTTCGGCCACCACGGCGCCAACCATCCGGTGAAGGATCTGGACAGCGGCCGCGTCAGCATCACGAGCCAGAACCATGGCTTCGCGGTCGATGAGAAGACGTTGCCTTCAACGCTGCGCCCAACGCACGTGAGCCTGTTCGACGGCACGCTTCAAGGCCTGGCGCGCACCGACAAGCCGGCGTTTTGTTTTCAAGGTCATCCGGAAGCGTCGCCCGGCCCGCACGACATTGCCTACCTGTTCGACCGCTTCGTGGCGCTGATGGAGAAGAACTGAGATGCCCAAGCGCACCGACCTGAAAAGCATCCTCATCATCGGCGCCGGCCCGATCGTCATCGGCCAGGCCTGCGAGTTCGACTACTCCGGCGCGCAGGCCTGCAAGGCGCTGCGCGAGGAGGGCTTTCGCGTCATCCTCGTCAACAGCAACCCGGCCACGATCATGACCGACCCCGGCATGGCCGACGCCACCTACATCGAGCCGATCACCTGGCAGGTGGTCGAGAAGATCATCGCCAA
>JANMHY010000227.1:0-5988 GCA_031375525.1 Burkholderiales bacterium | reverse complement strand
ACGGTCGATGTCGGCTTCTTGTGCGCCGAGCCCGACAAGCTGGCCGCCGCCTTCGGCCTGAAAGAGATCGCCGGCGAATCGTTCGCGGTGATCTGGACGACGACGGCGTGGACGATCCCCGCCAACCAGGCGCTGAACCTGAACCCCGAGCTCGACTACGCGCTCGTGCACACCGAGCGCGGCCATCTGCTGCTCGCGGCATCGCTGGTCGCGCAGTGCCTCGAACGTTACGGCCTGCAGGGCAAGGTCATCGCAACGACGAAGGGCGAGCGCCTCGGCGGCATCAACTTCCGCCATCCGCTGGCGCAAGTGCACGAAGGCTACGACCGTCTCGCGCCCGTCTATCTCGCCGACTACGCGACCGCCGACGACGGCACCGGCATCGTGCACTCGTCGCCGGCCTACGGCGTCGACGACTTCAACTCGTGCGTCGCGCAGGGCATGAAGGTCGATGAGATCCTGAACCCGGTCGGCGCCCATGGCTACTACGCGCAGGACTTCCCGCTCTTCCACGGCCAGAGCATCTGGAAGGCGGTGCCGCACATCATCGACACGCTGCGTGCTGCCGGCCGCCTCTTCGCCACGTCGACCATCACGCACAGCTACCCGCATTGCTGGCGCCACAAGACGCCGGTGATCTACCGCGCCGCCGCGCAGTGGTTCATCCGCATGGACGAAGGCGTGGGCGTGTTCACGAAGGACAAGGCGCCGCAGACGCTGCGCCAGATGGCGCTCGGCGCCATCGAAGCGACCAGCTTCTACCCCGAGAACGGCAAGGCACGCCTGCGCGACATGATCGCCAACCGCCCCGACTGGTGCATCAGCCGCCAGCGCAGCTGGGGCGTGCCGCTGCCGTTTTTCCTGCACAAGGAAACGGGCGAGCTGCACCCGGACACGATGGCCCTCATCGACCGTGCGATCGCGCTCGTAGCCGTTGGCGGTGTCGAGGCCTGGAGCCGCGCCACGGCCGAGCACATCCTCGGCGCCGAGGATGCACAGCACTACACGAAGAGCAACGACATCCTCGAAGTCTGGTTCGACTCGGGCTCGACCTTCTTCCACGTGCTGCGCGGCTCGCACGAAGGCCCGCCCGGCAACAGCGGCCACCACGACAGCGGCCCCGAGGCCGACCTCTACTGCGAAGGCCACGACCAGCACCGCGGCTGGTTCCACTCGTCGCTGCTGCTCGGCTGCGCGCTCTACGGCCGCGCGCCCTACCGCGGTTTGCTCACCCACGGCTTCACGGTCGATGGCCAGGGCCGCAAGATGAGCAAGTCGCTCGGCAACATCACCGAAATCAAGGCGGCCGCCAAAGACCCCGGCGCCGAGATCCTGCGACTGTGGTGCGCCTCGACCGACTACGCCAACGACCCGCCATTCGACAAGAACATCCTGGCGCGCGTGGTGGACAGCTATCGGCGCATCCGCAACACGCTGCGCTTTTTGCTCGCCAACATTGCCGACTTCGATGCCGCCGCCGACAGCGTCGCGCCCGGCGAGTTGCTCGAGATCGACCGCTGGGCCTTGTCGCGCGCGGCCGAGCTGCAAGCCGACATCCTCGCCCACTACGCGCGCTTCGAGTTCCACCCCGTCGTCGCCAAGCTGCAGCTCTTTTGCAGCGAGGATCTCGGCGCGTTCTACCTCGACGTGCTGAAGGACCGGCTCTACACCACCGCGCCGAAGTCGCTGGCGCGGCGCAGCGCACAGACCGCGCTGTGGCAGATCACGCACGCGATGCTGCGCTGGATGGCGCCGTTCCTGTCTTTCACGGCCGAAGAAGCGTGGCCGGTGCTGGCGCCGGGCCAGTCGGTGTCGATTTTCGCCGAGACCTTCTGGAGCTTCGACGCATACACAGGCGACCATCGCATGGCGGCGATGTACGCGCCCCTGACGCCGGCCAAGGTGACCACGCCGTGGATCGATCCACGGCTCGCCAAGTGGCAACGCATCCGCGCCATCCGCGACGAGGTCAACAAGTCGATCGAAGCGGTGCGCACGGCCGGCGCTGTCGGCTCATCGCTGCAAGCCAACGTGACCGTCAGCGCCAACGCCGAAGACCGCGCGCTGCTGGCCACGCTCGGCGACGACCTGAAGTTCGTCTTCATCACCTCGGTGGCCAACGTGATCGAGGGCGACGCGCTCGCCGTGACGGTCGACCCTTCGACGGCGACGAAGTGCGAACGCTGCTGGCACTGGCGCGACGACGTCGGCCTGGATGCCAAGCACCCGGCGCTGTGCGGGCGCTGCACGAGCAACCTCTACGGCGCCGGCGAAACGAGGACGGTGGCCTGAGAAGGTGCGGCAGCGCAGCGCTGCCTTCGGCTGTCAGTTGACGGGGCCTTGCTGAGACGTTTCGGCACGCGCCTCGCCATGCGACTCGCCAACCGCGGGCGCGTTGACGTCGGTCGCTGCACCGGCCTCGGACAGCACGGCCAGGCCGAGTGCGAGGGCGAGCAGCGCGCAGAACAACATGAAGAAGCGGCCGACCGGCGGCCGGTCGCTGGGCAGGCCGAGGGCCGAAGCGGCAACTTGAGTTTCTGTCGATCGTGTCATTGGTCTGACTCGGAAAGGCACCGTCGCTAAGGACGGCAACCGTGATTGCGTTGTCGGCACCACAAGCGGTGGCCGATCGATGCCGTAGTTTGCGTGATCGGCGACGCCGTGTCGCCAGACCAGAGGCCAGGCCGCGCGGCGTTGCGTGAACAACGCCCAAACCGTTGCATCGGGACACGCGCGGCAACGTCCATGGCGATAATCGCCGGCCCCAACGCACTGCCGACGCCCGCTGCTCATGCCCATCACCCCTGCCCCGCGCCTGTGGACCTGGCTGGCGATCGCCGTGCTCGTGATCGTCCTCGACCAGGCGACGAAGACGCTGATCCTCGGCAGCTTCCAGCTCAACGACGCACGCCCGATCACGTCGTTCTTCAACCTCACGCGCCATCACAACACCGGCGCCGCGTTCTCGTTCCTGGCCGGCGCCGCCGGCTGGCAGCGCTGGTTCTTCATCGGCCTGGGGCTGGTGGCCACCGGCTTCATCGTCTGGATGCTGAAGAAGTACCCGGCGCAAAAACTGTTCTGCTTCGCGGTGACGATGATCATGGGCGGCGCACTGGGCAACGTCATCGACCGCGCGTTGCACGGCTACGTGGTCGATTTCCTGCAGTTCCGCTTCGCGCTGCTCGAGCCGATCTTTCGCGGCGGCTACTTCCCGACCTTCAACCTCGCCGACAGCGCGATCACGCTCGGCGCGGTGCTGCTCATCATCGACGAAATCCTGCGCGTCAAACGCGGCGGCTGACGACGAGCGTGGCCGCCGCCAGATCTTCCAGCGCCGTGCCAACCGACTTGAAGAGCGTGATGTCCTGCGGCGTCAGGCGGCCTTGCACCTCGCCGCGCAGCAGTTGCGCCAGCTCGGCAACGACATGCAGGCGCGTGATCACGCCGCGCGCGATCGGCTGCGTCAGGTCGCCGGCTTCGGCGAGCGCACCGGCATAGGTGTCGACGACGACGCGCGAGCGCACCACCGCCTCGTCGTCGGCCTCGCGCATGTCGCGCCGAAAGCCGCCGACAAGATCGAGGTGCGTGCCTGCGCGCAACCAGGCACCGCGCAGCAGCGGCTCGCGCGAGGTCGTCGCGCAGCTGATGAGATCGGCCTTCTCAACCGCGGCGCGCAGGTCGAGCGCCACCTCGGCGTCGATGCCCTCTTCTCGCAAGACCTCGACCACCTCTTCGGCGGCGTCGGCGTTGCGGCCCCAGACCTCCACATGCGCGAGATCGGGCTGCAAAGCCACATGCGCCTGCGCCAGCCACGGCGCCAGGCGGCCGCTGCCGACGACGAGCAGGCGCTCGGCGTCGGGCCGCGCCAGGTGCTGCGCGGCCAGCGCCGAGGCCGCGGCGGTGCGGCGCAGCGTCAGCGCTTCGCCGTCGATCAGCGCGATCGGCACGCCGCTGTGGCGGTCGAGCAGCAGGTAGCTGGCCTGCACAGTGCCGGCGCCGCGCGCTGCCGCGCCGGGCATCACGGTGACCAGCTTGACGCCCAGCGCGTCGGGCGACCAGGCCGGCATCAACAGCAGCGAGCCGTCGCCCGGCAGCACATGCGCGTGGCGCAACGGGGCCTCGGCGTCGCCGGCGATGAAGGCGTCTTCGAGCGCGTCGGCCAAGTCCGCCCACGGCAGCGCGGCATGGACTTCTTCGGCTGAATAAACTCGCAGCTCCATGAGACTGGTGATCGTTGGTGGCGGGGTGATTGGCTGCGCGGCAGCATACTTCCTCGCGCGCGAGCATGGCGTGTTGGCCACCGTGCTCGAACGCGACCCGATCTACCGCAGCGCGTCGAGCGCGCTGTCGGCGAGTTCGATCCGCCAGCAGTTCTCGACGCCGCTGAACATTGCTCTCTCGCAAGCCAGCCTCGAGCTGATGCAGCCGTGGCGCAGCGAGTTGCAGTTTGTCGAAGCGGGCTATCTCTATCTGGCCACACAGGCCGGCGCGGCGGCACTCGAAGCACTCAACGCGGTGCAACGCGGCATGGGCGCCGACATCCGATTGCAGGGCCGCGCCGCGCTGCGCGCGCGTTGGCCGTGGCTCGCGGTGGACGACATTGCGCTGGGCAGTTGGGGCGCGCGTGGCGAGGGCTGGTTCGACGGCCCCGCGCTGCACCAGCGCCTGCGGCGTGAAGCCATCGCACTCGGCGCATGCTTCGTGCGCGCCGATGCGCAGCGCTTCGACGTTCATGGCTCGCACGTGCAAGCCGTGCTTGACGCCGACGGCCTGCGCTACGCGGCGGATCAGGTGCTGATTGCTGCCGGCGCGTGGAGCGCGCCGCTGGCCGCTGCATTGAACGTGGCGCTGCCGGTGGCAGCCAAGAAACGCGATGTCTTCGTGCTCGACTCGCCGGCAAAGCTACCCCGCTGCCCGCTGCTCGTCGACCCGTCGGGCGTGTGGCTTCGGCCCGAGGGCGTCACTGGCCCCCAAGGCCCTGCAGGCCGGCCCCCCGAGGGGGCGCGACCGCCTTCGGGGCGGCCGAGCGGCAGTCTCTTTCTCGCCGGCGCGCCGCCGCGCGGCGATGACGCCGACGACGCGCCGCTCGACGCGATCGACTTCGACCAGTTCGATGCGCAACTCTGGCCGACGCTGGCCGCGCGCATCCCGGCCTTCGAAGCGCTGCGCGTGCGCTCGGCCTGGGCCGGCTATTACGAGATGAACACCTTCGACCACAACGGCCTGGTCGGCACGCTGCCCGGCTGGGACAACGCCTTCACCGCCTGCGGCTTCTCGGGCCACGGCATGCAGCATGCACTGGCGGTGGGGCGTGGCCTGGCCTCGTTCATCACCCACGGCGATTGGGGTGCGATCGATCTGCACGCGCTGTCGCCCGAGCGTGTGCTGCGCAACGAGCCGCTGCGCGAGATCAACGTCATCTGATGCGCGTCAGCAACCCCATCGCAGCGCCGCGGTATGCACCGGCGCATCCCACAGCGCGAGTGAAGCGTCGTCGATCGCACTGACGGTGATCGAGCAGCCGGCCATCTCGAGCGAAGTGACGAAGGGGCCGGTGAGATGCCGCACCACCTTCACACCAGCGCCGGCCAGGACCTTGTGTGCAGCATTGACCATCAGGTAGAGCTCGAGCAGCGGCGTACCGCCAAAACCGTTGACGAGCAGGATGACTTCGCGGCCGGGCTTCAACGACAGGTCTTTCAAGATCGCACCGGTCAGCTCCGCAGCGATCTCGTCGGCCGTGCCGAGCTTGACGCGGCGCCGGCCGGGCTCGCCGTGGATGCCGACGCCCATCTCCATCTCGTCGGCGCCGATCTGGAAGGTCGGCTTGCCGGCCGCGGGCACGGTGCATGACGTCAACGCGACGCCCATCGACGCGGTGGCGCTGTTGACCGCATCGCCGAGCGCCTTCAACGCCGCGAGCTTGTCGCCGCGCTCGGCCGCGGCGCCGACGATCTTCTCGACGATCAGCGTGCCGGCGACGCCGCG
>JANMHY010000203.1:0-9525 GCA_031375525.1 Burkholderiales bacterium | reverse complement strand
TGATTCGAAGAGCCTGACATCGGACAACCTGGTGACGCTGACGGCCACCAAGACCGACAAGGACGGCGACAGCGCCCAGGCCACGCTCAACATCGGACAGAACCTGGTGTTCAAGGACGACGGCCCGAGCATCAGCACGACGGGCACCGAGCCGACGTTGACGGTCGACGAAACGGTCCTGGCGACAGACGCCACGCAGGGCTTTGCGGCCAATTTCACTTCCGCGTTCGGCGCCGACGGCGCGGGCACGCTGACCTATGCCCTCGGTGCGGTGGCAGGTCCCTCCGGACTGGTGGACTCTGCCACCGGCCAAGCGGTGAACCTGTCGCTGACAGCGGGTGGTGTGGTGGAAGGGCGCACGGCGACGAGCAACCTGCTGGTGCTCACGGTCAGCGTGGCCGCCAGTGGCAGCGTGACGCTCGACCAGTTGCGCGCGGTGGTGCATCCCAATGCCGCCAATCCCGATGATTCGGTCAGCCTGTCGGCAGACAACCTGGTGAGGCTGACGGCCACCAAGACCGACAAGGACGGCGACAGCGCGCAAGCCACGCTCAACATCGGGCAGAACCTGGTGTTCAAGGACGACGGCCCGAGCGTTTCGTTCGGCAACCTGATCGGCACCGGCACCATCAATCCGCAGCAGGGATTCTGGAGCAGCGCCTCGGGCGCGGATGCGCCGGGCAACCTGGACATCGCGCTCAACGCCTTCACGCTGATCCGGCCCAACGGCACGACCGCTGCCGGCTCCGGCACGCTGACGGAAGCCGCAGTCTCCCCGGACGGCTCCGGCACTTACCACTTCAACGGCACGCTGACGGGCGACTTCGACAACAACGCGGCCACCGCCAACACCTCGGTCGACTTCACGCTCGATGCCTTCGCCAACGGCACCTACAAGTTGGACTTGGTGCAGGGCTTCGGCTCGTCGTCGACCATCAGCAGCGCCAACGGCTCGCTCGATGCCGGCGGCCCCGACCCGGTGCGCACGTTGACGATCGGCACCGAAAGCGTTGTCTTTTTCGCGGCCAACCCATTGGCGCCAACCGGGCTTCCCACGGACCCGGCAGGCACCAACAACACGATCCTGTCCGGCATCGTCCTGGGTGCAACGGACAAGACTGAAGCGCAGCTGCAGACCAACCCCTTGCCATCGTACATCGGCACGGCGTCGATGAATGTCAGCACCGCGGGCATCGGCGTCGCCAACAACGTTTTCCAAGGCGACAACCTCGAAGCGATCGGCGCCGCTGACGAGAGCTTCGTCGTCAACCCGCAGACCTTGATCAACAGCGTCAAGGTGTTCATCGACAACTCGGTCGCCGGCTACGACATCGCCACCGAGACATTGCTCTATAGGGTCTACTTCGACGATGGCACGGTCTCGAGTCTGGTCGACGTCAATTCCGTGACGTCCGAAGCCGGCGGCCAAGTGTCCTTCGTGATCAACACCGTGGCCGGCAAGCTGATCGACGCGGTGCAACTCATCATGGCGCGCGGCGACATCAAGATTCCCGTCATCGAGTTCACCAAGATCACGAACAACCTCGCCAGCGACGTGAAGCTCGATTTCACGGCGAGCCTGACCGACAAGGACGGCGACGTGGCCACCAGCGCGTTCATCGCCGACCTGTTCGCCAACAAGCTCAGCCCGACCATCGACTTCGACATGAGCGGCGTGGCAGGCAAGGGTGACGCGTTCAACGTCGATCTGGCCGGCGTTGACGATGCCTACCGGGTCACCGGCTTCGAGGTGGGCGGCGTCGACAAGATCGTCCTGCTCGGCAACGCCGGTGCTGCGGTCAACATCAACAACGTTGGCGCGGACAGCGTGGTGACGATCACCGAAACAGGCGGCCAGGTCACGACGGTCACGGTCGTCGGCGTCGATCTTGAGACGACCGATGTTGTCTTCGGCAGCTAATATGCCGGTGGCCGAACCGAAGGAGGGCCTGAAGAGCGCGCTGTACGCGTGCCGGCAGTCGTTCGCCTACGCGGCGTTCTTCAGCCTGTTCATCAACCTGCTGCTGCTGCTGCCCGCGATCTACATGCTGCAGGTGTACGACCGCGTGCTCAGCAGCGGCAGCGTGTCCACGCTGCTGATGCTGACGCTGGTGGCGGCGTTCCTGTTCGCCGTGATGGGCGGGCTCGAGTGGGTTCGTTCGCAGATCCTGATCGCCACCAGTAGTCGGCTCGACGATCTGCTCTCGGGCCGGGTGTTCGACGCCGTGTTTCGGCAGGCGCTGGCCAGCAGCGGCAAGGTCGCCACTGCGCAGCCCCTGGCCGACCTGCTGCAGATGCGGCAGTTCATGACGGGGCCGGGCCTGTTCGCGTTCTTCGACGTGCCGTGGTTGCCGATCTACGTGGCGGTGATGTTCATGTTCCACCCGCTGGTTGGCGTGGCGGCCATCTTCTCGGCGCTGGTGCTGATCGGCCTGGCGGTGTGGAATGAATACTCGATCCGCGGCGACTTGAACGAGGCCAGCCAGAAGACGCTCGAGGCCAGCAACCACACGCAGCGCAGCTTGCGCAACAGCGACGCGATCGAGGCGATGGGCATGCTGCCGCGGTTGCGCGCGCGCTGGCTCCTGCGCCAGCAAGGCGCGCTCGAGTTGCAGGCGCGCGCGAGCCGGCGCGGCGGGCTCATCACGGCGGCGTCCAAAACCTTTCGCGTGCTGATCCAGACGCTGATCCTCGGCCTCGGTGCCTACTTGGCGATCCGGCGCGAGATTTCGGCCGGCGGCGTGATCGCGGGGTCGATCCTGCTCGGCCGCGCCCTGGCGCCGCTGGATCAGATGATCGGCACCTGGCGCGGCTTCGTGTCGGCGCGCGAGTCGTACAACCGGCTCGACCAGCTGCTGCAAGCCTCACCGCAGCGCGAAGCGCCGATGCCGCTGCCCACGCCGCAAGGCGCGATGGCGGTCGAGAAGCTGGTGTTGACGCCGCCGGGGGCCGAAGCGCCGGTGCTGCGCGGAGTCAGCCTGCAGATCGAGCCGGGCAGCGTGCTGGCGATCATCGGGCCGAGCGCCGCAGGCAAGACCACGCTGGTGCGCGCGATGCTTGGCTTGGTGGAGCCGACCTCCGGCGACGTGCGGCTGGACGGCGCCAAGATCGACCAGTGGGACCGCGAGACGCTCGGCCAGCACATCGGGTACCTGCCGCAGGACGTTGAGCTGCTCGACGGCACGATCGCCGAGAACATCGCGCGCTTCGGCGACGTGGATGCCGCCAAGGTGATCGCCGCAGCCGATGCGGCGGGGGTGCGCTCGATGATCCTGCGCCTGCCGCAGGGCTACGGCACGCGGCTGGTCGGCAACGTGGTGTCCGCAGGCCAGCGCCAGCGCATCGGGCTGGCGCGCGCGTTGTACGGCATGCCGCAGTGGATCGTGCTCGACGAGCCCAACGCCAACCTCGACGAAGAAGGCGAAGCAGCACTCGCGGTCACGCTGCAGAGCTTGAAGCAGGCCGGCCGCACCGTCGTGGTGGTGACGCACCGCAAGGACATCCTCGCGCAGGCCGACCGCGTGGCCGTGCTGGCGCAGGGCCAGGTCGTGCTGCAAGGCCCGCGCAATCAGGTGCTGGCCGAGCTGCAGAAGGCGGCCGATCAACAGCGCGCCGCGAGCATGGGGCGGCCCGTGGCCGTGCAGTTGCGCGCGGGCTGAGAACGACCGATGACGACACCGAACGCTTCGACGACACGCCCAAACACCTCCGGCGGCGAACACCGCATCCGCCGCATCGGCGTGGCCGCGGTGCTGGTGGTCTTTGGCGGCTTTGGCACCTGGGCGGCGGTGGCGCCGCTGGCCAGCGCGGCCATCGGCCCGGGCCTGATCTCGGTGGAGAACTATCGCAAGACGGTGCAGCACCTCGAGGGCGGCATCGTGCGCGAGATCAAAGTGCGCGACGGCGAGCTGGTGGTCAAGGACCAGGTGCTGCTCACGCTCGACGACACCCAACCCAAGGCGCAGCTCGAAGTGCTGCGCGGGCAGCTCTTTGCGATGCTGGCACGCGAGGCGCGGCTGGTTGCGCAGCGCGACGGCGCCGCGCGCGTCGCATTCCCGGCGGAGCTGGTCGACGCGCATCGCAACCGCGAGATGCGCGCGTCGGATGCGATGCGGGTGCAGATCCAGTCCTTCAGCGTGCGCAAGCAGGCCCATGACGGCGAGGTCACGCTCTACCAGCGGCAGATCCAGCAACTGCGTGCCAAGGCTGGGGGCCTGGCGGCGCAAAAGAAGAGCCGCGAGCATCTGGTGGCCTCGTACGAAAGCGAGCGCGCCGACTTCGAGGCGCTGGTGCAGCAAGGCTATGCCGAACGGCAGCGCGTGCGCGAGATGGAGCGCAACCTTGCGCAGAGCGAGGGCCAACGCGGGTCGCTGCTGTCGGACCTGGCGGCCACCGAACTGCAGATCAGCGAGACGCAGGTCAAGATCGTGCAGCTCGACAAGGAGCTGCAGCGCGAGGTCGCCAAGGAGTTGGCCGACGTGCAGGCCGAGCTGGCGTCGCTGCGCGAGAAATTGCGCTCGGTGCAGGACACCGTCGAACGCACGGTGGTGCGTGCGCCCGATGCCGGCATGGTGCTGGGCCTGGAAGTGCACACGCTGGGCGCCGTGCTGCGGCCGGGCGGGCGGCTGCTCGACATCGTGCCGCAAAACGAGAAGCTGATCGTCGAAGCGCAACTTTCGCCGCAAGACATCGACCAGGTGCGCGTGGGCCAACAGGCCGAGGTGCGTTTCCCGTCGTTCAAGCAGCGCGACCTGCCGCGCATCGAGGGCAAGCTGGTCTCGGTTTCGGCCGATCGGCTGGTCGACGACAGCGAAGGGCGCAAGGTGCCGTACTACCTGGCCCGCGTCGACATTTCGGCCGCCGGCCTGCAGGCGCTCGCGAACGCGAAGTTCGTGTTGCTGCCGGGCATGCCCGCCGAGGTGCTGGTCAGCACCGGCGAGCGCACGATGCTGCAGTACCTGATCGCGCCGTTGTCCGACACTGTGGCTCGCTCCTTCAGGCAGGACTAGGTGGCACTCGAACGTCATCACGCTCCGAACCCGATCGCGCTGCTGCTGGCGGCGCTGCTGGCGCTCATGGCGCCGTCTGCCGGTGCGCAGGGCCTGGCCGAGTTGTACGCGGCGGCGCTGCGCAGCAACCCGATGCTGCAGTCGCGCGAATTCGACGTCGAGCGCGCACGGGCCGAGTCCGACGGTGTGCGCAGCCGCCTGCTGCCGCAGTTGTCGGCGCAGGGCTCGTTGTCGGCCAACGAGTTTCGCGACGCGAGCGGCGAGCAGTCTTATGGCGGCAAGCGCTTCAGCCTGAACGCGCGCCAAGGGTTGTACGACCCGGCGCTGCGCGCGCGACTGGAGGCCACGCGCGCGTCGGTCGCGCAGCGCGAGCAGGAGCTGGCGCAGACGCGTCTGGCGCTGCTCGGCGAAGTGCTCGACCGCTACCTGCAGGCGCTGGTGGCGCAGGACGAACTGGCCTGGTTGGCCGGCGAGTCGCAAGCCGCCGGTCGGCAGGTCGATCGGCTGCGCGTGATGCGCGAGCGGCAGATGGCGCGCGTCACCGATCTCGCGGAGGCGCAAGCCTACGAGCTGAATCTCGCCACGCGCACCATCGATGCCGCCAATGCGAAGGCCATCGCGCTGGCGCGGCTGGCCGAGTTGTGCGGCCAAGTGGTCGATCAAGTACAGATACTCGCGCGCACCGCCTTCGATCCGCCGCCAGGCACGCAGCAAAGCTGGGTCGAGGCCGCACGCCGCAGCCACCCGCGCCTGCTGGCGCTGGAGCAGGCCGTTGAGGCGGCGCGGCGCAACCTCGACGCGAGCCGCGCCGAGCACCTGCCGCAAGTGGCGGCGACGCTGTCGCGCAGTTATGCCGACCAGGGCTTCGACAACCGCCGCCAGGCGCCGTACCACGCCACCAGCGTGGGCGTCGAGTTGCGCGTGCCGCTGTACGAAGGCGGGCGCGTGCAGGCGTCGGTGCGCGAGGCCGGTGCGCGGCTGGGTGCGGCCGAGCGGCAGTTGGAGGCCGCGCGCCGCGAGGTCGAGCGCGAGACCTTGTCGCAGTGGTGGAGCGCGCGTGCCAACCATGCGCGCATCGGCTCGACCGACGCCGAGGTGCAAGCCTTCGAACAAACGGTGCAGGCCCAGGAGCGCGGACTCGAGCTGGGCGCCAGCCGCATCATCGACGTGCTCGACGCGCGCCGCAGGCTGCTCAAGGCCCGCGCCGACCAGGCCAAGGCGCGCTACGACTACATCCGCGACGTGGTGGCGCTCAAGATCCGCAGCGGCGACGTGAGCCAGGCCGACATCGCGCTGTGGGACGGATGGTTCGCGGCGCGCGGGCGCTGAGAGCGCGCGCCGTGCGTTACTTCAATTCACTTCACAGTGACGCTGATGCTTTGCACCGTCGCATTGCCGGCGGCGTCGAGCGCGCGCACGCTGATCGTGTGGGCGCCGCGCCCGGCCTTGCGCAGGTTCCAGCTCGCGCTGTACGGTGCACTCGTGGGGGTGGCCAGCAGGTTGCCGTCAACGTGGATCTGCACCGAGGCCACGCCGACGTTGTCGCTCGCGTTCGCGCTCACCGTCGCGCTGCCGCGCGCCGACAGCGTTGCACCGCTGGCGGGGCTCATGATCGCCACCGTCGGTGCGACCGTATCGGCTGCCGGCGGCGGCGGGGGAGGCGGGGGCTGCACAGGCGTGGACACGAGGTAGGTGGCATGCGCCTGCGCGCTGCCGACCGTGGCCGAGTCGCTGGCGTCTGCGCTCAGCGTGTAGCTCGCGTCGGCGCTGCCGGCGGGCGACGCGACGTTCCAGCCGACATTGGCGCTGGTGCCCGAAGCGAGGGTCACGCTCGTCGCGCCGAGGCTGCCGGCAAAGCCGCTCGGCAGCGCCTGCGACACATTCACGGCGGAGCTCGGACAAGCCGCGCTGTTGTTGTTCTTGACCGTCAGCGTGTAGCCCAGCGTGGCGCCCGCGGCCGCGCTCTGCGAGGCCGGCGAAACGGTCAGGCTCGGCGCCAGCCGAGAGCAGGTGCCGCCGCCGAAGGCGACGCCAACGTTGGCCGTCGCGCCCGACACGCCGTCGTTGCGGATCTGGATGCCGTTGACGCTGTCGGCCCAGGTCTGGCCGGCACCGACATTGGCCAGCAGAAAGGTCTTGGCCGGCAGCGCACCGGTCGAGCGGTGGATGCTCAGCGTGTTCTGAAAACTCACGGACAGGGCGCCGTCGAGCCCCATCGGTTGGCGCAGGCTGACGTAGTAGGTTTCGGCCGTGTCGGGCTTGGCCAGCCGCAGCACCTGAGGGCTGGTCGCGCCGCTGCTTTCCAGCGCCGTGATCGCGTAGCTGCCTCCGGTGGACACGTCTTGAATCTGGCCCGCGTCGAGCCAGCCGGCCATCACGCGATTGGCCGCGTTGGATTGCACGAGCTTGGCGCCGCCCATCGGATCGCTGGCGTCGCCGTACTCGAAGGTCGGCGTGGCCGCATGGTTAAAGAGAAGGTTGTGGCCGACCTCGTGGCTGAATACGCCGGTGTCGGTGCAGGACTGCACCCACGAGCGGGTTGGCGCTTGTCCACCCAGAGTGGCCAAGCCGGACCAGCCGCAGTTCGGATTGGCCGGCATGGCGTACGACACGCGCAGAAAGTTCGAAGGGTTGACACCGGCCGCGACGGCGGCCGCATCGGCAGCGCTGGTCCACGCCGCGTGGTCGCAGACATCGGTGCTGGCGTAATTGATCGTCAACGGCCCGATCACCTGCCCCGAGAAGGACACGCGGTTGCCCGACGACTGCTGGTAGCCGACGTTCATCGTCTGGCCGCTGGTGCCGAACAGGCGCGTCTGCAGATCGTCGGCGGTGCACACCAAGGGCTTGTCGCTGAAGTTGACCATGACCACCAGCGTGTTCTGATTGCCCTGCACGGCCGCAGTGGTGGCCGAAGCAGGCAAGGTCGAGGTCTGCGTGCCGTCGGCGGCGAGCAGCACCGCTTTCTTGTCGAGCACCAACAGTTGCTTGTCGAACTGCATGCCGGCGACCGAGCCGCGCTTGCCGACCATCGCCAGCATCTCGCGCTCGGTCGCGTCGGCGAAGCGAAGCTGCAATCGCTCGCCCGCCGCGCCGACGACGAACAGGCTGCGCTGCGAGCGGCCACGCGCGAAGTCGTCGCCGATCGTCGCTGCGATCGTTCCGCTGAGGGTTGTCTCGCGCTCGAGCAGTGTGGCCACCTGCGCCGGCATGCGGTTGCGCACTGAAGCCGGCAGCACGCGCATCGCCGCCAGCTTCGGGTTGCGTTCGATCAGCGCCAGCATACGCTCGCGGCGTTGCGTGGCCAGCTGCGTCAAGCGCTGCAGCGCCGCGGCCCGCTGCGCTTGCGGCACGCGCTCGTACTGGCCGAGTGCGCCGAGCAGGACGTCGGTGGCCGCCACCGTCTGCTGATCGGCTTCGAGTTCTTCGCCGACGTGGCTTGCCATCGCGGCCGGGGCCGCGGCCAGGAGCATCACCGACAAGGCGATGTGCGAAGGCATGCAGCGGCTCCGCGCAGACATGCGCAACAGGTTGTTCATGGGATTCCTCAACGACGTTTGTGGGTCAGCGCTCGTTTGAACCGGCGCTTGGTCGTACCCTAGCGACGTTCGGCGTGCCGCCGTGTCCAGGCGTGTCGATGCGGTCGTGGCTTATTGCGCGCCCGTTACATGCAGTGCCCGTCTGCTGCACGCGCGCGAGCCGTTCGCTTACGCGCCGCGACGAATTGCAAGTTCGATGTCGGCTCGAAAGCCGTTGGCGTTTCGTGACAGAAGTACGCCGGCGTCAACGCCGTGAGGCACTCACTCCAGCGTCTGCCGCCGGCTGCGAATGCCACGCTTCTCGTAAGCGCTGGCGACGTGTTTCTTCACCGTGTTGATGCTCACGCCCAGGCGCAGGCCGATCTCGTGGTTGGTCAGGCCCTGGCGCAGCAGGTTCACCACCTCGGCCTCGCGCATCGTCAGCCGGCTGTCGGTGGCGGGCAGGGACGAGGAGAACGGTTGCGTCGATTCGCCTTCCACATGCGCCGGCGCATCGACGATCGTCGCGTACAGCCACTGCAGCACGCGCCGCGGCAACCACACTTCGCCGGCGAGCACGGCGTCGAAGGTGCGCGCCAGTTCCTCCTCGTCGGCGTCGTCCATCACCGCGCCGCGGGCGCCGGTGCAGACCAGCGTTTCGAGCCAGCGCGGCGAGACCTCGTCCCAGCACAGGATCCAGTCGATGTGCGGCATGTGGCGGTGCAAGTGGCGCAACGCGCGTGGGCCGACGATTTCGCACCATTGCACATCGGCCACCAGCAGCCGCGGGTGGTGATGCTGCAGCAGGCGCTCCAGGTCTTCGGTCAATGCCGGCACGAGGCCGCCGATGCGGTAGGTCAGGCCGGCGTTGCGCAGCGAAGCCAGGGTTGGGGGGTGCGAAGGGCTGGCGAAACTCGCCATGTCGGCATGCAGCCAGAGCACGCTGCCGCGGTCGGCCGCCACCGGCCAGCCGGCGCGGCGCGCCAGCGCGCCGAAAC
>JANMHY010000189.1:0-6291 GCA_031375525.1 Burkholderiales bacterium | reverse complement strand
AGGAGCTGCTCGTGCGCTGGCGTGAATCCGCGCGCACCTCGGTCGAGCGGCGGCGTTTCGAGTCGTCGAGCGGCCTGGCGATGAACATGGCACCGGCGGCGCCGCAGGCCATGGCGAAGGCGGCCGCCGACAGCAACGCTGTAGGGCAGGCCGCCGAGTCGATCACCAACGTGCAGACGGCGGGCGTCGATGAAGGCGGCATCGTCAAGCGTGTCGGCGATCACCTGGTGATCCTGCGCCGCGGCCGGCTGTTCACCGTGCGCGTCGCTGGCGATGCGTTGAAACCGATGGCGATGCTCAACGCCTACGCACCCGGCAGCGACCCGCAAGGCGCCTGGTACGACGAGCTGCTGATCCACGAGCGCACGGTCGTCGTCGTCGGCTACAGCTACGCGCGCGGCGGCACCGAGATCGGCCTGTTCGAGCTCGGCGACGACGGCTCGCTCACCTACCGCGCCACGCACCACCTGAAGAGCCACGACTACTACTCGTCGCGCAACTACGCCAGCCGCTTGATCGGCAGCAAGCTGGTCTTCTACACGCCGTCGCAGATCAACGCGGGGGCGCTGCAGCCGGAGCAGTTCATGCCGCAGTGGCGACGCTGGAACGCAGCGACGCCCGATAACTGGCAGCGCATCCTGCCGGCGACGCGCATCTACCGCAGCGACGACGAGATCGACCCGATGAATGGCGGCGCGGCGCTGCACACCGTGACCTCGTGCGACCTGGCGCGCCCGGCGCAGATGCGCTGCGAATCGAGCGCCGTGCTGGCGCCGCCGGGGCGCGTCTTCTACGTTTCGGCCGGCAGCGTGTATGTCTGGACCACCGAGTGGCAACGCCGCCCGACAACGGCCACGATGCCGCGCAGTGCCGTCTTTCGCCTGCCGCTCGACGGCGCAGCGCCCTCGATGCTCAAGACCACCGGCGCGCCGATCGACCAGCTATCGTTCCTCGAAGACGATGCTGGCTATCTCAACGTGCTGCTGCGCGCCAACGCGCGCGGCGACGGCATGTGGAATGCAGAGCGTGGCGCGGGTGAGCTTGCCTTGATGCGTGCGCCCTTGTCGAGCTTCGGCGACGGCAGCGACAGCGCGCCGCGCAGCGCCTACCGGCCGCTGCCCACGCTGCCAGGCGACGCACTGCAGAACCGTTTTGTCAGCGACTGGCTGCTCTACGGCACGCCGGCCGGCGGCGCGGGCGAGCATGCGGTGGCGCTGCGCTTTGCCGCGCGCGGCAAAGCGCAGGCGTTGACGCTCGCCCACGGCGTTGAGCGCATCGAGGCGTTGGGACGCGACGCGGTGCTGGTCGGCAACGCCGGCCGCGACCTGCACTTGACGAGCCTTCGGCTGTCCGACAACGAAGCCCGCGTGGCGAGCAGCCATGTGCAGCGCGATGCGGCACAGGGCGAGACGCGAACGCACGGCTTCTTCTACCGAGCCACGGCGCAGGATGAAGGGGTGATCGGACTGCCGGTGATCGGTGCCGCCACGGGCCGGCGCGGTCAGCGCGGCGAGTCGGCGTCAGTGTTGTTCGTGCGTAGCCGTGCACTGCGCTTGGCACCGGTGGGCGAGTTGAAGTCATCAGCCAACGGCAGCACGCGCGACGACCAGTGCCAGGCCAGTTGCGTCGATTGGTACGGCAACGCACGGCCGATCTTTCTCGGCGAACGCGTCTTCGCGCTGCTCGGCTACGAACTGGTCGAGGGCCGCTTGGCCTGGCGCGGCTGGCCCGGCGAACGGATCGAAGAGCTGCGGCGCGTGAGCTTCGCGCCGCAGTCTTCGTCGGTGTGGGGGAGAGACTGACTACTGTTTCGGGGTTGGCGCTTCAAAGGCAACCATGTACTCGCCCATCGACAGCATGCCGTCCTTGTCCTTGTCGAGCGCGTCGAACTTGGCGGCGACGGCCGGCAGGCGCGCCGCTTCGGCCTTGCTCAGCTTGCCGTCGCCGTTGGCGTCGGCGCGCATGAAGGCGATCTCGGGCGTTGACGACGCGGGCTGCTGAGCGGGCTGGGCCGGCTGCCCGGGTTGGGCTTGTTGTGCCAAGGCGGCCAGCGGCAGGGCGGCGGCGAGGGCGGCGATGAAAGTGGCAGAGCGCAGGGTCTTCGTCATGGCAGGGTCTCCATGGGTTGTAGGAGTCTGCATTGCACCTGCCCAAAGTCCTGCCGGCCAGCACCCTTTCTTGACGTTGCCTGGCTTACGTCCTCACCCAGTCTGCTTTCCTAATGTTGCAGGCACTCACTTACATCATTTTCCTGCGCCCGCGTACGGCAGCGCTCAGCTGCTCCAACACCGCGACCGAATCACCCCAGCCCAGGCAGCCATCGGTGATGCTCTGGCCGTAGGTGAGCTGCGCCGGGTCGTCCTGGCCGGGGGTGAACTTCTGTGCGCCGGCTTCGAGGTGGCTCTCGACCATGACGCCGAAGATGCAGCGGCTGCCTGCGGCCAGTTGCGCGCCGACGTCGCGCGCCACGTCCACCTGGCGCTGGTACTGCTTGGCGCTGTTGGCGTGGCTGGTGTCGATCATCAGCCGGCACGGCAGCTTGGCCGCTTCGATCTCGGCGCAGGCCGCTGCAACGCTGGCCGCGTCGTAGTTCGGCTGCTTGCCGCCGCGCAGGATGACGTGGCAGTCCTTGTTGCCGCGCGTCTCGACGATCGCCACCTGGCCGTTCTTGTGCACCGACAGGAAGTGGTGCGGCTTGCTCGCCGCCTGGATGGCGTCGATGGCGATCTTCAGGTTGCCGTCGGTGCCGTTCTTGAAGCCGACGGGCGCCGACAGGCCCGAAGCGAGTTCGCGGTGCACCTGACTCTCCGTCGTGCGCGCGCCGATCGCCCCCCAGGCGATCAGGTCGCCGATGTACTGCGGGCTGATCACGTCCAAGAACTCGCTGCCCGCCGGCACGCCCAGGCGGTTGATGTCGAGCAGCAACTGGCGCGCGATGCGCAGGCCCTCGTGAATGCGAAAGCTCTCGTCGAGATACGGGTCGTTGATGAGGCCCTTCCAGCCGACGGTGGTGCGCGGTTTTTCGAAATACACGCGCATCACCACTTCGAGCGTGTCGGCGTACTTGGCGCGCTCGGCCTTCAACTTGCGGGCGTATTCCATCGCCGCCTGCGGGTCGTGGATCGAGCACGGGCCGATGATCACCAGCAGCCGGTCGTCGTCGCCGTTCAGGATGCGTCGCACGCGCTCTCGCGTGTCGCCGATCAGCGCTTCGACCGGCGTGCCGGCGATCGGGAAAAAGCGGATCAGATGCTCCGGCGGCGGCAGCGGCGTCACGTCCTTGATCCGCTGGTCGTCGGTGCGGCTGGTCTTTTCCGACAGCGCGTAGCCATGGGGCGCGTCGTTCGGCTCGCTGCTCTGGGATCGGCTCATGGGAGGCTCCTGAAACTGCTCGGTGTGCGGAAAAAGAAAAACCGCCGGGGCTGCCGGCGGTTGGTCTGGGTGGGATGCGTTGCTTGCCTACGCGTTTGCCTCTCCAGCCGCCGTGTGGGGCAAGAACCAAAAGTAGGCAAAAAAGTAAGGCAGGGGGCGCGTATTCACGGGGGGCAATGTAGCACGCGAGCCGCGCGCTGCAACCATTGCCGCCACGGCTCACGGCAGAATCCATGAACCTCCAGCGGCGGTGGACCGCGTTTCAGAAGGACCCCTCATGCCTTTGTCGACACACCCCGCCGTGCAGCCTGCGCTGCGTTCGGCCGCCTCTTTGCTGGTAGCGGCTGCGCTGCTCACCGCCTGTGGCGGCGGCGGCTCCGACGCAGGCACGGCACCCTTCGGCAACGAAGGCAGCAACACAGGCGGCAGCGGGCTGCCCGCGTCCTCGACACTGGCTCAGCAATGCGCTGTTGACAACCCGCTGGCGCCGCAGGCCAGCCGAACGGCGACGCTGGACCGCGAGCGCCGCTGGGTGTGCTCGTACATGGACGAGGCCTACCTCTGGTACCGCGAGATTCCGTCGGTGAACACGTCTGATGCGAACTTCAACTTGGCGAGCGTGCCGGACTCGCTGGACAACTATTTCCGTGCGCTGAAGACGCGTGCGACCACCAACAGCGGCAAGCTGAAGGACGAGTTCAGCTTCACCTACCCGACCTTGGCGTGGGAGCAGCTGTCAGGCTCGGGCATCGTCGCCGGCTTCGGCGCCGAGTGGATCTCGAGCGAGCCGACGCCGACCACACGCGAGACGCGGGTGGCCTACGTTGACCCGGGCACGCCGGCCGCCACCGCGGCGATCACTCGCGGCATGACGGTGGTATCGATCAATGGCGTCTCGATCAACGACAACACAGACGCTGGCCTTGCCGTGCTCAACGAAGCCATCTTCTCGCCGCGAGACGGGCAGAGCTACAACTTCGTCTTCGCTGATCTTTCCGGTGTGCAGCGCTCGGTGACGCTACGGGCCGCACAGGTGACGAAGACGCCGGTGCAGAACGTCAGCACGATCAACACGCCGAGCGGGCGCGTCGGCTACATGACCTTCAATGACCATATCGACCCTGCCGAGGGTCAGTTGGCCAATGCGTTCACACAGTTTCAATCGCAAGGCATCAGCGACTTGGTGCTCGACCTGCGCTACAACGGTGGTGGCTTCCTCTACATCGCCAGTGAGATCGGCTACATGGTCGCGGGCACGACCCGCACCGCAGGCAAGACGTTCGAGCGCCTGCAGTTCAGCGACAAGCGCACGGCCGACACCAACGATCCGGAGAGCAATACCCCCTTCTACAACGTCGCCAGTGGCCGGCCCAACACCGGCACTGCAGCCAACACGCCGCTGCCGTCGCTCAACCTCGCTCGTGTGTACGTGCTGGCCAGCCCCGGCACCTGCTCGGCCAGCGAAGCCGTCGTCAATGGCCTGCGCGGCGTCGGCGTCGATGTCATCCTCGTCGGTGGCACCACCTGCGGCAAGCCCTACGGCTTCACCGCCAAGGACAACTGCGGCCTCTCGTACTTCCCGATCGAGTTCAAGGGCGTCAACCAGTTGGGCTTCGGCGACTACGCCGATGGCTTTGCGCCGACTCCGACCTGCACCGTCGCCGACGACTTCTCCAAAGCCCTCGGCGACGGCAGCGAAGGTATGCTCGCTGCGGCGCTGAACCACCGCGCCACCGGCAGTTGCGGCGGCACGGCGACGGGCCGCGAGGCGCCGCAAGCCGCAGGCGCGGTGACCTTTGGCCGGGTGATCCGCCACCCGGTGCGCGAAAGCAAGATCAGGCGCTGAGCGCTCAGCTCATGCCGTGCCGCCGACGGTGAGACCATCGATGCGCAGCGTCGGCTGACCGACACCCACCGGCACGCTCTGCCCTTCCTTGCCGCAGGTGCCGACGCCTGTGTCCAGCGCCATATCGTTGCCGATCATCGCCACGCGCGTCAGGCATTCGGGGCCGCTGCCGATCAGCGTCGCGCCCTTCACCGGATATTGGATCTTGCCGTTCTCGACCCAGAAGGCCTCGCTGGCCGAGAAGACGAACTTGCCGCTGGTGATATCCACTTGCCCGCCGCCGAAGTTGGTGGCGTAGAGGCCGCGCTTGATGCTGGCCACGATCTCGTCCTTGCTCTTGTCGCCAGACAGCATGTAGGTGTTGGTCATGCGCGGCATCGGCACGTGGGCGTAACTCTCGCGGCGGCCGTTGCCGGTGGGCTTGACCTTCATCAGCCGCGCGTTCATCGAGTCCTGGATGTAGCCGCGCAAGATGCCGTCCTCGATCAACACCGTGCGTTGCGTCGCCTGGCCTTCGTCATCGACGTTGAGCGAGCCGCGGCGGTCGGGCAGCGTGCCGTCGTCGAGCACGGTCACGCCCTTGGCGGCGACGCGCTCGCCGATGCGGCCGGCAAACGCCGACGAGCCCTTGCGATTGAAGTCGCCCTCCAAGCCGTGGCCGATGGCTTCGTGCAGCAGGATGCCGGGCCAGCCCGGGCCGAGCACGACCGTCGTCTCGCCGGCGGGTACGGGCCGGCTCTCGAGGTTGGTCAGCGCGGCATTGACGGCGTGATCGACGTATTGCTCGATCACGTCGTCCTGAAAATAGCCGAGGCCGAAGCGCCCACCGCCGCCGCCGCTGCCGACTTCACGGCGGCCGTTCTGCTCGGCGATCACCGTCACCGACAACCGCACCAGCGGCCGCACGTCGGCGGCGCGGGTGCCATCGGCACGCGCCACCAGCACCACGTCGTACTCGGCCGCCACGCCGGCCATCACCTGCAGCACGCGCGGGTCACGGGCGCGGGCCATTTTTTCGATCTTTTCCAGCAGCGCCACCTTCTGCGTGCTGTCCAGCGTGCCAATCGGGTCGG
>JANMHY010000188.1:0-2972 GCA_031375525.1 Burkholderiales bacterium | reverse complement strand
TTGCCGGCGACGAGCGCGAACAGGTAGCTCGGTTTCGGAAACGGGTCATGCCACTTCGCAAAGTGACGGTTGTTGTCGAGTGCGCCTTCTTCGACCAGGTTGCCGTTGCACAGCAGCACCGGGTACTTCGTTTTGTCGGCGCGCAGCGTGACGCTGAACACCGCCATCACGTCCGGCCGGTCGAGGAAGTAGGTGATGCGGCGAAAGCCTTCGGCCTCGCACTGCGTGAACAGGCCCGAGCCCGAGGCATAGAGGCCGGAGAGCTGCTTGTTCTTGTCGGGGGCGCAGGTGTTGCGCAGCTCGAGCGAGAACGCATCGCCCTCGGGCGGGTTGTCGATGATCAGTTCGCCGTGGTCACCATGGCGAAAGCTCACGCTCTGGCCATCGGCCATCACGCGCAACAGCGTGATGCCGTCGCCGTGCAGCACCAGCGGCGCGCGTGCGACCTGGGTGTTGCGCTCGACGGCGAGCTTGCTGCCGACGATGGTCTTGGCGCCGTCGAGGTCGAAGGTCAGGTCGGCCTTGCGAATCCAGAACGCCGGCTCGGCGTAGTCCTCGCGGCGGATCAGGGGGGCGGAACCTTCACGCATGTCGGGCTTTCAAGAAGAGAAGTCGTGAACTTCCAGGCTGCAGAGTTGTGCAGCCCGGACCAACTGGCGGTCGCTTGTGGCGATGCCAGCACATCCATGGCCCAGGGCGCTGGCCAGGTGAATCGCGTCCAGTGCCGCCAACGGTGTGTTGAGCTTGCGGATCAACGCCGATGCCGCTTCGTAAGCCGTCGGCTCGACCGGCACCATCGTCCACAGCGCATCACGCAGATCGCGATCGAAAGCTGCCTCGGCACGCCGCAGGTACGCCGAGTCGAACTCGCCGGCGCGCAGGCGCTTGCGCAGCGCCGACACCAGCTCGGTCACGATCAACGGGGTCAGCACGAATTCGTCCTTCGATTCAGCGACAAAGAGATCGAAGCGTTCCGACGCAGACTCGTGCACATAGCGCTTGGCCAGCGCGCTGGTATCGACGTAGATCGACATCGGCTAGCGTTTGTCGCGGTCCTCGCGCAACAGCGTCTCGATCGGCGTCTTGACCATCGGCATCTTGGCGCGCAACGCCGTCAGTGGCTGAACCCGACGCTTGCGGGGCGCGGGCAGGATGCGCGCCACCGTCTCGCCGTTGGAGACCAGCAGCAACTCGTGCTCGCGGGCCAGCAGTTCGCGCAAGCGCGGCATTTCGCTGCGCAGCTCTCTGACGTTCAAGGTCTTCATGGTGGCACGAGTTTAGCTGATGTGACACGCGTCAAGAGGCTTGCAACAGCCTCGCGGTCCAAGGCCAGTTGCCCGTGTCGAGGCCGTGGTAATGGTCGATCGCAGCGAGTACGTGCGGACCAGCGAGTTCTTCGGCGGTGTGGCCGGTGCAGACGGCCACCGCGCGCATGCCGGCGCGGCGCGCGGCTTCGATGCCGAGCGGCGCGTCTTCGAAGACGATGCAATGCTCAGGCGCGACGTCGAGCCGCCGCGCCACTTCGAGAAAGATCGCCGGCTCGGGCTTGCCGGGCAGGCCTTCGTCGCCGCCGACGACGGCGTGGGGCGCGTGGTCCAGCGCCAGGTGTTCGAGCGCGAAAGCGATGTTGTGCGCGTCGCCTGCGGTGCCGACGCCGATCTTGATACCGCGCGAGCGCGCGTGCGCTGCAAACGCGCGAAAGCCCGCGACCTCGCGGAATGCCGGCGGCGCAAAGGCGGTCCGGTACAGCGCTTCCTTCTGCTGAACCAGCGCCAGCGATTCATCGCGCGAGATCGGCCGCCCGAACAGCTCCTGCATGCACTCGGCGCCGGTGCGGCCGGTCGTGCGCCGCATCATCTCGTCGATGCTCATACCGATGCCGTGCAGCGCCGCGAAGTCGATCCACGAGTCGCGATGAAACGGCATCGAATCGATCATCGTGCCGTCCATGTCGAAGATCAATGCCGCGGTGCGCATCACACCCCTTGCTTGAGCGAAGCCTGAATGAAGACATCCAAGTCGCCATCCAGCACCTTCTGCGTGTTGCTGATCTCGACGTTGGTGCGCAGGTCCTTGATGCGGCTGTTGTCGAGCACGTAGCTGCGGATCTGGTGGCCCCAGCCGACATCGGTCTTCGAGTCTTCCAGCTTCTGCTGCGCCACCCGCTGCTTCTGCATCTCATGCTCGTACAGGCGCGAGCGCAGCATCTGCCAGGCTTCGTCGCGGTTGCGGTGCTGGCTGCGGTCGTTCTGGCATTGCACGACGATGTTGGTCGGGATGTGCGTCAGCCGCACGGCAGAGTCGGTCTTGTTGATGTGCTGGCCGCCAGCGCCTGAGGCGCGGAAGGTGTCCACGCGCACGTCGGCCGGGTTGATCTCGATCTCGATCGAGTCATCGACTTCCGGATAGACGAACAGCGAGGCGAACGAGGTGTGCCGCCCGCCCGACGAATCGAACGGGCTCTTGCGCACCAGGCGGTGCACTCCGGTCTCTGTGCGCAGGTGGCCGAAGGCGTAGTCGCCCTCGACCTTGATCGTCGCCGAGCGGATGCCGGCGACGTCGCCCTCCGTCTCTTCGAGCACCTCGGCCTTGAAGCCCTTGCGCTCGCAGTACTTCAGGTACTGGCGCAGCAGCATGGCGGCCCAGTCGCAAGCTTCGGTGCCGCCGGCGCCGGCCTGGATGTCGATGAAGCAATTCAGCGGATCGGCCGGGTTGTTGAACATGCGGCGGACCTCGAGTTGTTCCACCGTCTCGCCGAGCTTGGCGGCTTCGGCTTCGATCGTTGCCAGCGCCGGCAGGTCGTCGTCGGCCTTCGACATGTCGAACAACTCGCTGTTGTCCGACAAGTTGGACGCCAGGTGATCGATCGTCTCAACCACGGTTTCGAGCGTCTTCTTCTCGCGCCCGAGTTCCTGCGCGCGCTTCGGTTCGTTCCAGACGTTCGGGTTCTCGAGCGCGGCGTTGACCTCGTT
>JANMHY010000144.1:0-3194 GCA_031375525.1 Burkholderiales bacterium | reverse complement strand
CCCATGTCCTGCACCAGCACATGGGCGATGCGGTCGGCGCGGTCTTGCAGGTCACGCCAGGTCCAGGCCAGGCCGGGCGCGCGAATGCAGATGCGGTCGCCGCGTCCTTGCGCGATCGGTTGATCAAGCAACTCAGTGGCGCAGTTGAGCTGCGCGGGGAACTGCAACTCGGGCAGCTCGAACAGAAACTCGGGTTGCTGATCGGCCGGCGGCAGGTGGTCGCGGGCGAAGGTGTCGAGGTGCGCGGTGCTCATGATGACGCCGCATGGTCCTTCAACAACTCACGCGCGATGATGAGCTGCTGCACTTCGGTCGCGCCTTCGTAGATGCGCAGCGCGCGGATCTCGCGGTACAGGCGCTCGACCGGCACCTCGCTGACGACACCCAAGCCGCCGAACAATTGCACCGCCGCATCGATGACTTGCTGCGCGCCTTCGGTGGCCACCATCTTGGCCATCGCCGCTTCGCGCGTGACGTTGGCGCCCTGATCGCGCTGCCATGCCGCCCGGTAGGTCAGCAGCGCCGCGCTGTCGATGGTGGTCGCCATCTGCGCCAGCTTGGCCTGTGTGAGCTGGAAGTCGGCGAGCACGCCGTTGAACATCTTGCGCGTCGTTGCGCGCTGCAGCGCTTCGGCGAGCGCGCGGCGCGCGAAGCCGAGCGCGGCGGCGGCCACCGAAGTGCGGAAGACATCGAGCGTGCGCATGGCGAGCTTGAAGCCTTCGCCTTCGGCGCCGATGCGTTGTGTGCTCGACACGCGACAGTTCGTGAAGCGCAGTTTCGCCAACGGGTGCGGCGCGATGACGTCGATGCGCTCGGCGATATCGAAGCCCGGTGTGTCGGCATCGACGATGAAGGCGCTGATGCCGCGCGAGCCTTTGTCTGCGGTGCGGGCAAAGACGACGTAGAAGTCGGCGATGCCACCGTTGGAGATCCAGGTTTTTTCGCCGTTGAGCAGGTAGGCGTCGCCCTCGGCGCGCGCTTCGCAGGCCAGCGCGGCCACGTCGGAGCCGGCATCGGGTTCCGACAGTGCGAAGGCAGCGATGGCTTCGCCGCGCGCGACGCGTGGCAGCAAGCGTGCCTTCTGCGCATCGCTGCCAGCCAGGCTGATCGCGCCCGAGCCCAGGCCCTGCATCGCAAACGCAAAGTCGGCGAGGCCACTGTGCCGCGCCAGCGTCTCGCGGATCAGGCAGATCGCGCGCGTGTCGATGGCATCGCCAACGGCATGCGCGAGCCAGCCGCCGGCGCCGAGCGACTTGACGAGCGCGCGGCAGGCAGCATCCACATCGGCCGCGTGTTCCTGCGGTACGTGCCGCGAGGCCCATGATTCGAGATCGCGCGCCAGCGTGCGATGGCGTGCTTCGAAGAAAGGCCATTCGAGAAAGTGCACGTCAGTTGCCCTCGAACACAGGTTTCTGTTTGGCGACAAAGGCCTGGTAGGCGCGCTTGAAGTCTTCAGTCAGCATGCAAAGCGCCTGCGCCTGCGCTTCGGCTTCGACGGCCTGCTCGATCGTCATGCTCCATTCCTGGTGCAGCATGGTCTTGGTGATGCCGTTGGCAAACGTCGGGCCGGCAGCAAGATCGCGTGCCAGCGCCTGCGCTTGTGCGAGCAGCGCGGCGGGATCGACCAGCCGGTTGAAAAATCCCCAGCGCTCGCCCTCCTCGCCCCCGAGCGAGCGACCGGTAAACAGCAACTCGCTGGCGCGGCCCTGGCCGATCAGCCGCGGCAGGATCGCGCAGGCGCCCATGTCGCAGCCCGCCAGGCCGACGCGGTTGAACAGGAACGCGGTCTTGCTGCGCGCGGTGCCCAGGCGCATGTCGCTGGCCATGGCAACGATCGCGCCGGCGCCGGCGCACACGCCATCGACCGCCGCGATGATCGGTTGCGGGCACGCGCGCATCACGTTGACGAGGTCGCCGGTCATGCGCGTGAACATCAGCAGCTCGGGTGCTTGCAACTGCACGAGCGGCCCGATGATCTCGTGCACGTCGCCGCCCGAACAGAAGTTGTCGCCGGCGCCGACGATGACGACCGCATGCACGTCGCTCGCATACTTCAGCGCACGGAACAGGTCGCGCAACTCGGCGTAGGACTCGAAGGTCAGCGGGTTTTTGCGCTCGGGGCGGTTGAGCGTGATCGTGGCCACGCCGGCATCGCACGCCCACGCGAAGTGCGTTGCGCGATACGCCACCAGCGCCTTGCGGTTGCCGGCGATCAGCGCGGGATCGACTCTCGTCTTCATCGTTCCTCCTGACGGGCCAGATGCACGCGCAAGTGGCCGAGCGATTCGTACAGCGCGTCTTTCTGCGCCGCGTCGAAACCGTCGAGCATCTCGACGAGCCAGGCTTCGTGCGCCTGCGCCATGCGCAGGAACTGCTTGCGCCCGGCCGGCGTGAGCTTGACGATCAGCGCGCGGCGGTCCTCGGCGTCGTTGCTGCGTTCGACCAGGCCTTCGCCAACGAGTTGGTCAGTCACTCCGGTGACGTTGCCGCCGGTGACCATCAGGTAGCTCGACAGCGCCGTCATGCGCAGGCCGTCAGGATGGCGTTCGAGCTGCGCCAGGTAATCGAAGCGCGGCAGCGTGGTGTCGAACTTCTGCCGCAGGCGCGCGCGGATCTCGCGCTCGATCTGCGTGCTGCACGACAGCAAGCGCAACCACAGGCGCACCGCGGCGTGATCATCGGCGACGGAGCGGGCCTCGCGGCCGATCGCTTTGTCGCCGAGCGCTTGCACCAGCCTGAAGTTGCGCGTCATGTGAGCCCCTCGTCCGCCGGGTACGTCGGCCGATCCCCCGAGGGGATCGCGGGCCGGCTTGGGAGCGGCCCGGCGCGCGTCCCGCGCGTGAGCCCCTCGTCCGCCGGGTACGTCGGCCGATCCCCCGAGGGGATCGCGGGCCGGCTTGGGAGCGGCCCGGCGCACGGCCCGCGCGGGTTTGTTCATGACGGCTTGCGCGCGAACGCCGCTTCGAGTTGCGGCTTGGCGGCTGTGTACTGCTTCGGCCAAGCAACACCGGTGAAGCCGATGCGCGCGGCTTCTGTCAACGTCCACGCCGGGTTGGCGAGGTGCGGACGCGCCACGGCGCACAAGTCGGCGCGCCCGGCAGCGATGATCGAGTTGACGTGATCGGCTTCGCTGATCGCACCGACGGCGATGGTGGCGATGCCGGCTTCTTGCCGGATGCGGTCGGCAAAGGGCG
>JANMHY010000134.1:0-4400 GCA_031375525.1 Burkholderiales bacterium | reverse complement strand
CTGGCCTTCAAGTTCGGCCCGGCCGAGTACTTCTCGCTGATGGTGCTCGGCCTGATCGGCGCGGTCGTGCTGGCCTCGGGCTCGCTGATCAAGGCGATCGCGATGATCCTGCTCGGCCTCTTGCTCGGCCAGATCAACACCGACGTCATCTCGGGCGTGCCGCGCTACAGCTTCGACATCCCGGAACTCACCGACGGCATCGGCTTCGTCGCCATCGCCATGGGCGTGTTCGGCTTCGGCGAGATCATCACCAACCTTGGCCAGCCGGCCGAGCACCGCGAAGTCTTCACCAAGGACGTGAAGGGCCTGTGGCCGACCAAACAGGATTTCAAGGACGCCTGGCCGGCGGTGTTGCGCGGCACGGCGCTCGGCTCGATCCTCGGCGTGCTGCCCGGCGGCGGCGCGCTGCTGGCCTCGTTCGCGGCCTACACGGTCGAGAAGAAGATGCGCATGGGCCCGAACGAAGTGCCGTTCGGCAAGGGCAACATCCGTGGTGTTGCAGGGCCGGAGTCGGCCAACAACGCCGGTGCGCAGACCTCGTTCATCCCGATGCTGACGCTCGGCATCCCACCCAACGCAGTGATGGCGCTGATGGTCGGCGCGATGACGATCAAGGGCATCCAGCCCGGCCCGCAGGTCATGACGAGCAACCCGCAATTGTTCTGGGGCCTGATCGCCAGCATGTGGGTCGGCAACCTGATGCTGGTGGTCTTGAACCTGCCGCTGATCGGCATCTGGATCAAGCTGCTGACGGTGCCGTACCGCTTCCTGTTTCCGGCGATCATGGTCTTCTGCTCGATCGGCCTGTACACGCTCAACAACAACGCCTTCGACGTCTATGCCGGTGCGCTGTTCGCCGTCGTCGGCTATGCCTTCTACAAGCTGGGCTGCGAGCCCGCGCCGCTGCTGCTGGGCTTCATCTTGGGGCCGATGATGGAAGAGAACCTGCGCCGGGCCTTGCTGCTGTCTCGCGGCGACTGGACGACCTTCGCCACGCGGCCGCTGTCGGCCGGGCTGCTGCTGGCCGCGGTGGCGATGATCGTCGTGGTCTGTCTGCCGTCGATCAAGGCCAAGCGAGAAGAGGCCTTCCAGGAAGAGGCTTGAGCCGGTGAGCGCCGCGCCGCATCGCACGCAAGTTGCGATCATCGGCGCGGGCCCGTCGGGCCTGCTGCTCGGCCAACTGCTGCACCGCGCCGGCATCGACACCGTCATCGTCGAGCGCCAGAACGGCGACTACATCCTCGGCCGCATCCGCGCCGGTGTGCTCGAGCAGACCACGGCCGATCTGCTCGATGAAGCCGGCGTCGGTGCGCGCATGCATGCCGAAGGTCTGGTGCACGACGGCTTCGAACTCTGCTTCGGTGGTGCGCGGCACCGCATCGACCTGGCCGGCCACACCGGCGGCAAGCATGTCATCGTCTATGGCCAGACCGAGGTCACGCGCGACCTGATGGCCGCGCGCGTTGGCGCCGGCCTGCCCACCGTGTACGAGGCCAAGGACGTGGCGCCGCACGGCTTCGACACCGCAACGCCCTCCATCACCTACACCCACGAAGGCCAGGCGCATGAGTTGCGCTGCGATTTCATCGCCGGCTGCGACGGTTACCACGGCCCGTGCCGCGCCGCAGTGCCGCCGGCCGCGTTGTCGATCTTCGAGAAGGTCTATCCCTTCGGCTGGCTCGGCATCCTCGCCGACACGCCGCCGGTCGCGCATGAGTTGATTTACTCCAACCACGAGCGCGGCTTCGCGCTGTGCTCGATGCGCTCGCCGACACGCACGCGCTACTACGTGCAGTGTTCGTTGAAAGACAAGGTCGAAGACTGGAGCGACGCGATGTTCTGGGACGAGTTGCGCCGCCGTCTCGACCCGCAAGCCGCTGAGAGCATGGTCACCGGCCCGTCGATAGAAAAGAGCATCGCGCCGCTGCGCAGCTTCGTTGCCGAGCCGATGCGCTTCGGCACGTTGTTCCTGGCCGGCGACGCGGCGCACATCGTGCCGCCGACGGGCGCCAAGGGCTTGAACCTGGCCGCGTCCGACGTGCGCTTTCTCTCACGCGCCTTGACCCTGTTCTACCGCGACAAGCGCAGCGACGGCATCGACAACTATTCCGAGCGCTGCCTGGCCCGCGTCTGGAAAGCCGAGCGCTTCTCGTGGTGGTTCACCTCACTGATGCACAAGCTGCCCGAGACCGGCGCCATCGGCCAGCGCTTGCAGCGCGCCGAACTCGACTACCTGGTGTCGTCGCCTGCCGCGACCACGGCGATGGCCGAGAACTACGTCGGTTTGCCTTTCGTAGCGTGAGGCGGCGTGAGCACCGAGTCGTCGCTGCGTGAAGAGATTTGCCGCGTCGGCCGATCGTTGTTCGAGCGCGGCTACGTGCATGCCAGCGCCGGCAACATCAGCGTGCGCCTGGTTAGCGGTTCGTTCCTGATCACGCCCAGCGACGCCTGCCTCGGCTTCCTCGATCCGGCGCGTCTGGCGCATGTCGGCGCCGACGGCGTGCAGGCCAGCGGCGACCGCGCAAGCAAGACGCTGGCCTTGCATCGGCGCATCTACGACGCAGCGCCCGATGCACAGTGCGTGATCCATAGCCACAGCACGCACCTCGTCGCGCTGACGCTGCAAGGCGTTTGGAGCGCCGACGACATCGTGCCGCCGATCACGCCGTACTTCGTGATGAAGGTCGGCCATGTGCCGCTGATTGCGTATCACCGGCCGGGCGATCCGGCGGCGGCCGAGCTCGTGGCCGAGCGCATTTCGCGCTTCGCCTCGCAAGGCACACCGATCCGTGCCGTCATGCTCGACCGCCTCGGCCCCAACGTCTGGCACGAGAGCCCGGCCGCGGCGATGGCGGTGCTCGAAGAGCTGGAAGAGACGGCGCGCCTATGGTTGACGTGCGCGCACAAGCCGACCCCGTTGACCGCAGCGCAGATCGACGACTTGCGCCGCGCCTTCGGCGCTGCATGGTGAGTGGCGGTGGCGTAGCTGCAACTGTCCGCTGACGTCGGTGTCGGCTATGGCTCCTTCGCCCTGCAAGGGGGAAGGCTGGGATGGGGGTCTGCGGTCGCGCGCGGTCCCCTGTGTGCGAGGCATCGCAACCCACCCCCACCCCAACCCTCCCCCTTGCAGGGGGAGGGAGCAATGCAGCCCGGCGCGCAGGCGGCGCGCTACAGTGCCGCCGCTGACCATGCCTCTGCCCCGCCCCTTCGCAGCGCTTGCTGCCGCCCCCGCGCTCGCGCCGCTGCACGGCCGCACCTTTCGCATGTTGTGGTTCGCCTGGCTGGCTGCGAACCTGACGATGTGGATGAACGATGTCGCCGCCGCCTGGCTGATGACGCAGCTCACCGCCAGCCCGGTGATGGTGGCGCTGGTGCAGACCGCCTCGACGCTGCCGGTGTTCCTGCTCGGCCTGCCCAGCGGCGCGCTGGCCGACATCGTCGATCGCCGCCGCTACTTTGCAGGCACGCAGTTGTGGGTCAGCGTCAATGCACTCGTACTCGCCGCGTTGTCGTTGGCCGATGCGCTGTCGGCGAACCTGCTGCTGGCGCTGACCTTCGTCAACGGCGTCGGCCTGGCGATGCGCTGGCCGGTGTTCGCCGCCATCGTGCCCGAGATCGTCCCGCGCCCGCAGCTCTCGCCGGCGATTGCACTCAACGGCATCGCCATGAACCTGTCGCGCGTCATCGGCCCGGTGCTCGCCGGCGCGATGTTGGCCGCGGTCAATGAAGCCTTCGTCTTCGTCCTCAATGCCGTGCTGGCCGGTGTGGCCTTCATGCTGATCCTGACCTGGCGCACACAGCCGAAGACGAGCACGCTGCCCGGCGAGCGCTTTCTCGGCGCGATGCGCGTCGGCTTGAACTACGCGCGGCAGTCGCCGCGGCTGCGCCTGATCCTGCTGCGCATCTTCCTGTTCTTCCTGCAATCGACGGCGTTGATGGCGCTGTTGCCGCTGGTGGCCAAGGACATGCATGGCGGCGGCCCGGCCACCTTCACCGTGATGCTGGCCTGCCTCGGCGGCGGTGCCGTGTTTGCGGCGCTGTACTTTCCGCGCTGGCGCGCGCGCTGGAGCCGCGACCAGTTCGTGACAGCGGGCACGCTGCTGCACGCCGCGCTGTCGGTGCTGATCGTTTACGTGCACACGCTGTGGATCGCGCTGCCGGCGATGGTGCTGGTTGGCATGGCGTGGATCTCGGTGGCCAACTCGCTGACCGTCTCGGCGCAGGCGGCCTTGCCCGATTGGGTGCGCGCGCGCGGCATGTCGATCTACCAGATGGCGCTGATGGCCGGCGCATCCGCGGGCTCGCTGCTGTGGGGGCAGGTGGCGAGCTGGGTCAACGTGCCGGCGTCGGTGGCGGCGGCAGCGGCGGTCGGTGTGCTGATGCTGTTCGTGTTGCGCCAG
>JANMHY010000077.1:0-8226 GCA_031375525.1 Burkholderiales bacterium | reverse complement strand
CATCAGAACGCGATGCCCACGGAAAAATGCAAACGCCAACGCCGCTCTTCCTCGCCATACGCCACGTCGGCGCGCAGCGGCCCCACCGGGCTGCGCCAGCGCACGCCGACGCCGGCGCCCCACGCCGGGCTGAAACCGTTCCAGCTTTCGGCGGCGCGGCCGGCATCGACGAACGCCGCCCACCACACGCTCGGCAGTTTTTCGCTCACCGGGTGCGCGATCTCGACGCTGCCGGTGGCGACGACACGGCCGCCGACATCGACGCCGCCGACTTGCGGCGTCAGCGAGCGCCAGGCGTAGCCGCGCACCGAGTCGTCGCCGCCGGCGCGAAAGCGCTGCGTCTCCGGCACCTCGACCTCGTCGCGCGCAAAGACCTGGCCGGCTTCGACGCGCGCCTGCGCATACCAGCGGTCGCCGAACGGCTGCCACCACTGCACGCGCACATGCAGCCGGGCGAACGGGCCGCTCTTCGGTTGCACCGGGCCGCTGGCGTCGGCGCTGAAGACGCGGCCGGCGCCGGACTCGAAAGCGAAGCTGGTGCCGCGCGTCGGCAGCACGACGCTGTCGAGGTCGCGCCAGGTGCCGTGGAAGTTGAGTGTGGCCGAGGTGGTGTCGGTGCGCGTGCTCGCGCTGGCCGCGGTGCTGGTGTCGAACGGCCGCACGCGCACCTGCTCGACCTGCACGAACCACAGCCGCTCCTGGCGTTGCGTCTCGTAGGCGCGGCCGAGGCGCCCGCGCATCGAATAGACGCGGTCGGTGTCGGACTCGATGCGCTCGGCGGCGCCGCCGAGCAGGTTGCGGTAGATGCCTTCCAGCGCGTGCGAGGCCAGCTCGCCTTCGTACAGCGTGCGCTTGGTGCCCCACTCGAGCTTGTTGCGCAGCGTTGCGCGAAGACCGGCAATGCGCCGGTGCACGTGCTCGACCGAGACCCGCGCGCCGCTGTTGGCGGATACGCCGATGCCGAAGGTGGCTTGCTGCAAAGGCGCCTCGCGCACGCGCACGGTGATCGTCGCCGCCGCGGCTTGCGCCGGGTCGGCGTCGAGCGTTACCGAGACGCCCTCGAACAGGCCCGAGCGCTGGATGCGCTCCTGGTAATCGAGCAGGCGCTGTTCGGTGATCGCCGCGCCGGTCGAGAAGTCGGCGAGGTTGCGCACGCTCTTCGCGTCTTGCAGCGCGAGGCCTTCGATCACCATCTCGCCGGCATGAAATCGCGGGCCGGAGGCGGCGGTGAGCGCGAGCGTGGCGCGCGCGCTGTCGGCATCGACGTCGGCCGCCGTGTCCTGCCATGTCGCGGCGGCATAACCGGCGCCGCGCAGGCGCGCCAGCGCGTTGTTCTTGGCATCGCGCCAGGCGGCGTTGGAAAACGGTCGGCCTGCCGGCAGCGTCCACGCGCCGCGCCTTTGATCGACCAGCGACAACGCGGCGTTGTCGCCCGCCGCGGCTTCATCGCCGAGCGGGCCGCTGACCTGCAGCACCACATCGGCCACCTGCGTGCGCACGCCGGGCAGGGCGATGACGCGCACGCGGGGTCGGCCGTCGCTGCCTTCTGGGCGCTCGCGGCGCGTCGTGACCTGCGCCGCCATGTAGCCCTCGGTGGCCAGCAGCGCCCGCGCTTGCGCCGGCGTGGCGTTTTCCAGGCGTCGCAACTCCGACTCGCTGATCGGCTCGTTGACATCGCCGCCGGCCACGCGTACCAGCCGCGCCAGGTCGAGGTGCGTGTCGAGCAGCTTCTGCAAGGCCTCGGGGGCCTCGATCTGCACGACCACCTGCGGCGGCGGTGGTGCAGGGGCGTCGGCAGCGGGCTGCAGCGCAGCACAGCCGCCGAACAGCATGCACGCCATCAACAGCAGTGCGGCAACACCCAACCTCATTTCGACAGCAGCCGCATCGCTCCTTCGAGGCCGGCCAGCGTCAGCGGGAACATGCGCTGCATCATCAACTGGCCGATGATCGAGATGCTTTGCCGGTACTGCCATACACCCTGCGGCTCCGGGTTGATCCAGGCGAACTTCGGAAACGCCTGCGTCAAGCGTTGCAGCCACTCGGCGCCGGGCTCTTCGTTGTTGTATTCGACGCTGCCGCCGGGCTGCAGAATTTCATACGGGCTCATCGTCGCGTCGCCGATGAAGAGCAACTTGTAGTCGCGGTTGTACTTGCGGATCACGTCCCAGGTGGCGAACTTTTCCGAGAAACGGCGGCGGTTGTTCTTCCACATGAAGTCATAGACGCAGTTGTGGAAGTAGTAGAACTCGAGGTGCTTGAACTCGCTCTTCGACGCCGAGAACAGTTCTTCGACGCGGTGGATGTGCTCGTCCATCGTGCCGCCGACATCCATCAGCAACAAGATCTTCACCTTGTTGTGGCGCTCGGGAATGAGCTTGATGTCGAGAAAGCCGGCGTTGGCCGCCGTGCTGTGGATCGTGTCGTCGAGGTCGAGTTCCAACTCCGAGCCTTCGCGGGCAAAACGGCGCAGGCGGCGCAGCGCGACCTTGATGTTGCGCGTGCCGAGTTCCTTGGTGTCGTCGTAGTCCTTGTAGGCGCGCTGGTCCCAGACCTTGACCGCGCTCTTGTTGCGGCCCGACGCCTGGCCGATGCGGATGCCTTGCGGGTTCACACCGTAAGCGCCGAACGGTGACGTACCGCCGGTGCCGATCATCTTGCTGCCGCCCTCGTGGCGCTCCTTCTGCTCTTCGAAACGCTTCTTCAGCGTTTCCATCAATTCGTCCCAGCCCATCTTCTCGATCGCAGCCTTTTCCTCGGCGCTGAGTTCGAGTTCGAGCGTCTTGCGCAGCCACTCCAGCGGCACGTCCTGCGTGAAATCGGTCAGCAGCTCGACACCTTTGAAGTAGGCGGCGAAAGCGCGGTCGAACTTGTCGAAGTGCGCTTCGTCCTTCACCAGCGAGGTGCGGGCGAGGTAGTAGAACTCGTCCACCGACGGCCCGATGACACCGGCCTGCATCGCTTCGAGCAGCGTCAGGTACTCCTTGACGGAGACTTTCAACTTCGCCGCGCGCAGGGTGTAGAAGAAGTCGATCAACACGATGGCGCGAGTATCGGTCAATCGGGCTGATTGCCCATGAGCCGGGGGTTTGGCCTCTTTACACTGGCTCGTCCATGAGCAGCGTCGACGCCACCACCATCAGCCCGTTGTTGTGGCTGGTTGCATTTCAGTTCGGCCTGTACGCGGTCGGCTGGTTGGGCTGTGCCTTGCTGCTCAAGGAAGACGAAGCCGCCGTGGTCCATTGGGGCGTCTTCCTGCTGCTGCTGTCGGTGGGCCTGCTGCTGGCCGGGCTGCGCACCGAGCCGCGCGCCTGGTGGGCCTTCAACGGCGCCAACCTGTTGACGCTGCTGGCCTTCGCGCTGATGCGCCGTGGTGTCGAGCTGTTCTTTCGCGCGCCGTCCTCCGACGCCGAGCAGATGGTCATGTTGGCCGTGGTCGGCGGCGCGATCGCGGCGGTGGACACGGGACCTGCTGGTTCGGCCTGGCGCATCCTGCTGTCCTACGCCGGCCAGGCTTGGGTCATGGCGCGCCTGATCGCCAAGGTGCGCATGCCGGTGCGTGCCGAGTTCGGCCGCGCGGCGTGGCTGTCGCTGATCACGCCGGGCCTGGTCATCGTCGCCTTGCTGCTGCTGCTGGCCGTGCGGCAAGCGCTGGCGCTCGGCGCGCCACAGGAGATGCACGGCCCCGCAGCGGCGGGTTTCGGGCTGATGCCGCTGTACCTGTTCGGCTCGGCGCTGTTCAACTTCGGCTTCATGGTGCTGCTGACGCAGCGCCTGCTGCTCAAGTTGAAGCGCGCGTCGCGGCGCGATGCGCTGACCGGCCTCGAGAACCGCGGCGCCATCGACATCGCCATGCAGCGCCTGTGGGCGCAGGCTTCGCGCGGCGCCGAGGGCTTTGCGGTGCTGCTGATCGACGTTGATCACTTCAAGCGCATCAACGACGCCCACGGCCACGGCGTCGGCGACCAGGTGCTGGAGCATGTGGCCGCGGTCATCGCCGCGCAGGCGCGGCAGGCCGACAGCGTGGGCCGCTATGGCGGCGACGAGTTCATCATCCTCGCCCCGCAGTCCTCGCTGGCCGGCGCTGCGCAAGCGGCCGAGCGGCTGCGCCTGGCGATGCAAGCCGAGCACATCCACGCCCGAGCGTCGAACCTGAGTGTCACGCTGTCGATCGGCGTCGCCGCGAGCACGAGCCAGGACGTGGCGGTGGCCGACGTGCTGGCGCGCGCCGACCGCGCGCTCTACAAAGCCAAGGCGAAGGGGCGCAACCGGGTGCAGGCGACGGGGGCTTGAAGGAGCATCAGCGCGGGCCAAGTTGATTGAGAGCAAACGCAATCAACTGGCGCTCGGCGGTGCTGGGCAAGGCCGATTGCGGCAATTGCTCGAACAGCCACAACAGCCCGGCTTTGAGGCAGGCCCTGCGATCGACGCGCCAAGGGCCACGCCAGCTCGCGCGCACCGCGGTCGTGGCCGCCAGGGCAGCCAACAACACGGGGGTCAGATCCGGGAGTTCTTCGTTGTGCTCGAAGTAGTCGTGCATCGCCGTGGCCAGATACAGCTTGTCGCCCAGGCGACGGATGCGACGGTCCCAGCCGGGACGCAGGGGGCAAGGCACGCGCAACAACAGTTGGGGCATACGATTGCCCTCCAGTCCTGCCGGCGGCGCGGCCAGGAGTGTTTGCAAGTCCCAGAGCGAGTGAAATCCCTCCAGTCCCGATGTCCGCGAATGCCGCTGCATGGCATCGGCAAAGTCGGTCGGGGTGGGCCACAGGCCCGCGCGATACAGCAGCGCGCCCCAGAGCATCACGTCGTCGATGGCCGCGTCATCGTCCTGCAGCGCTGCCTGCTCTTGGGCCAATGCACGCAGCGTGGCCTCGCCAAAAACCCGCAGATGCTGGTACACCACATCCACCCATGCGGGCGATGTCAGCTCGCTCAGAAACGACATGCGGTGGCCGGGATCGGCCAGCGCGGACGATCCAGCGTAGTTGGCGCGCGACTCGCGCAGCGCGTGGAAGCCGCGCTCGAGCATCGCGCTGGGCGAGTCGGGGCCGTCGTCGTCCGGGGGCGGTGGCTCACCGACCGGGCCCTCGGGGCCCGGGCCGATGCCGCCGGCGAGAAAACCGCGCCGTACCAGCTCGCGCAATGCGGCGACGTCCGGCAAACCGATCTCGAAGCCTTCCTCGTCACGAAAGCCGAGCTGGAAGCCAGCGCGCGAGGCCCACAGCGCGGCCGACGGCCCGCTCACCGGCTCGGGCTCCAGCGCCGGCACCGCGAGGTAGATGCAGCGCCGGGTTTGCAAGCGCGCGTCGGCGGCGCGCTGCGATGCGAAGGCCATGCCGTCGCGCACCGACCAGGCGTCGATGAACCAGGCTGGGCTCATACCGACCATGGGTCGCCTTTGCCCTGGCGCGATGCCAGGCGTTGCGGCACGCGCGCGCGTCGCAACGCACGCGACACCGCGTCGCGCTGGCCCAGCCAGCGCAGTTCCACCAAGGTGGGCGACTGGCGCTGCCGCGCCTTGCCATAGACCCAGGCTTCGAGCGCCGCATCCTCCTGTGCGTGGCGCACCTCGTCGAGATGAGCGATGCGAATGGAGCCGTGGCGGTGCACCTCGACGAACTCCTGATCGCTCATCACCAGGCGCGACACGTTGCCTACGGTGATCAGGTGCTGCTGCGCCGGCAGGCGCGGCAGCAGCTTCATGATCAGCATCTCGACGGCGTCGTCGGCCCACCGACCGCGCAGCGATCGCACGATCCGCTGCGTGCGCGCCGGGCTGCGGCCCGCCAGCGGCGGCACCAGCAAGTCATACGAATCGCGATCGAACAGCGGCGTGTCGTCGGCGACGTGCGCGCGGCCGATCACCATGCAGTGGGCGCCGTAGTAGCGCACGCCCGCGCCGTCGAGCGCCAGCGCGCCGAAATAGGTGTTCGCTGCGTCGATGCCCAGGAGCGCGTCGACATCGAGCCGCGCTTGCTCGGGCCCGCGCGCGGGGCCGCCGATCACGGCGATGTCGTAGGCGTTCCGGTAGGTGTCGCTGCGCAGGAAGGCGAGCAGGGCGTCGGGGCCGATGTTGATCACCATGCGCACGCCGGTTTCAGCGTCGCCCAGCAGGTCGCGGATCAGCGCCACATTGCCCTCGAGAAAGGGCCGTGGGTGGTCGTCGGCCTGTGCACGTTTCATCCATTGGCCCACGCGCGCCCCCCAGGCGCGAAGGCCGAAGTACAGCTCGTCGAGCGCGCGCAGCCGCATCACACGGGCGCCGGCGGTTGCAGCAGAGCCAAGGTGTGTGCGTCCAACGCCGCGAGTGCTGCCCGGGTGCGCGCCAGTCGCAGCCATCGGCAGTTGGCGTTAGACGATGGCTCCAGGTTTTCGATCAGGGCGATCAACGGCGGCAACAGGTCGGCCAGGGGCGAATCGTCGCGCTGCATCAGGAACTCGTCGTAGCCCATGCAACGCGGGCCTTCGTCACGCACCAGCAGTGCTTCGCCGAGCGCGCGCTGCTGCAAGTTGAAGACTTGGCAATCCGTGCCGACGCAGCGCTCGCTCACGGGCCAATCGCCGAGCGCTTGGCTGACCGCGCGCACGCGCGCCATGAACGCATCCTTCTCGACATGCGTCGCAAACAGCTCGAAACCGAGCTCCAGCTCGAGCCGCCGCACCCAGTGGAAGTATTGGCAGAACTGGTAGAGCGTGGAGGGCAGGAAGTATTCGTGGTGGATCGACCAGTTGGGCTCGAGCGCGGGGTGGGGTTTGCTGTGCAGGGCCGGCCACGCGGTGTCGTCGAGAATGTTGTCGAGGCGGCGCCTGAGATCGAGGACGGCGCCGCGGATCGGGTTGGCCCAGCGCAGCACCTCGGCGCGCAGACGCTCGTCGCGCGCGCGTTCGGCGTCCGCGCGCCGCGCTTGCACGTCGCGCGCGCGATCGAGCTCATCCTTGAATTGCACGAGCAAGGTGTCGACCTGCAACTTGTGCACGGCGTTGATGCGCGCCAACTCGAGATCGGCTCGGCGCTTCAGGTCGTGTTCGAACGCCGCGAGGTCCTTCTTCAGCATCGATTTGACGAGCACCATGGCCAGCGCGCCGGCGGCTCCCACCATCGCGGCGGCACCGCCCAGTACCTTTGTGATCTCGAGCAAGGAATCCATCGACCTGCTCCTGCAGCAACTTCACGGCATTGGACGCCCGAGACGGCAGCCTGGCTACCCGTCAAGTTTGGGATGCGAAGGCCGTGGTGCGCATCACCGGATCGGGACTGACGCCTGTCGCGGGATGGATCGTGCCTGGCGAGCGTTGACAGGCCCTAGCGCGGCCTGGCCAACTGCCAATCCAGGTGCGAGCGCACGGCAGGCCACTCGCCGGCGGTGATGCTGTACACGGCGGTGTCGCGCAGCGAGCCGTCAGCAGCGACCGAATGTGCGCGCAACACGCCGTCGAGTTGTGCCCCCAGGCGCTCGATGGCGCGTCGGCTTTGCGTGTTCAGGCGGTGCGTACGGAACTCGACGGCGATGCAGTCGAGCGCTTCGAACGCGTGGCCGAGCAGCAGGCGTTTGCACTGCGTGTTCAGCGGCGTGCGCTGCGCGCTCTGGCCGTACCAGGTGCTGCCGATCTCGACGCGCTTGCTGACGGCATCGATGTTCATGTAGGTCGTCATGCCGACCGCGCGGCCGGCGGCGTCGAAGACGGCAAAGGGCAGCATCGAGCCGGCCGCGCGCAAGTCGAGCCGGCGCGCGATCTCGGCGCGCATGCCCTCGGGCGAGGGGATGCTCGTGTACCAGAGCTTCCAGAGCTCGCCATCAAGCACGGCGTCTGTCAGGGCGGCTTCATGCGCAGTCGCTAGCGGGACCAAGGCGGCGTGTTCACCGCGCAGCTCGATGGGTGCCAGCCAGGTCATCGTTTGCCAGCCGGGGCGTTCAGCGGTTGTGCCGTTGCATGAACACCAGCTTCTCGAACAGAGTCACGTCCTGTTCGTTCTTCAGCAGCGCGCCCACCAGGGGCGGCAACACCACCTTGTCGTCCTTGCTGTGCAGCGCATCCAGCGGAATGTCTTCGGCCACCAGCAGCTTCAGCCAGTCGAGCAGTTCGGACGTGGACGGTTTTTTCTTCAGGCCGGGCAGGTTGCGCACGTCGTAGAAGTTCTTCAGCGCCGCGGCCAGCAGCTCCTTCTTCAAGCCGGGGAAGTGCACATCGACGATGGCTTGCATCGTGTCAGCATCCGGGAAC
>JANMHY010000073.1:0-2911 GCA_031375525.1 Burkholderiales bacterium | reverse complement strand
CATCGGCCAGCGTCAGCGGCGGCGCGATCTCGCCGCGGCAGGTGGCCACGAAGGCCTCCATCTCGCGCTGGAAGGCCACACCGAAGCGTTCGATGAAGTCGGTCAGCGTGCGGTGGTGCACGCCCTGCGCGTCGCGCAGTTGCACCAGGTCGCGCTGCGCGCCCATGCCGACTTGCACCGTGCCTGCCGTGCCGATCACTTCGAGCGTCGTCTCGTGGCCGTGCGGCAGCGTCCGCGTGGCGTAGAGCACGGCCTTGGCGCCGCCCTCGAACTCGATGATGGCGATGCCGTTGTCCACGTCGCCGCACGCCGCCAGGCCGGGGTGCAGCACGATGCTGCCGCTGGCAAAGACGCGCAGCGCTTTCGGGCTGCCGAGCATCCAGCGCGCGAGGTCGATGTCGTGCACGCTGCAATCGAGGAAGATGCCACCGGAGCTGGGTGCGAAGGCGACGAAAAAGCCGCTCGGGTCGTTCATGTCGCCGGTCTGCGAGCGCACGAGGAAGGGCCGGCCCAAGCGGCCAGCGTCGATGTCGGCCTTGGCCTGCACGCAGCTCGGGTCGAAACGGCGCACGAAGCCGACCATCGCCACTTGCTGCGGGCGTTGCGCCGCGACGGCGAGCACGCGCTCGCAGGCGGCCACGTCGAGCGCCAGCGGTTTTTCGCAGAAGACATGGTGGCCGGCTTCGAGCGCGGCGATCGTCTGCTCGGCATGTTGCGTCGTCGGTGTGGCGATGACGATCGCGTCCAAGCCGTTGTCGGCGACGAGGTCTTCGTAGCGCTCGTAGAGGCGCTGCACGCCGAGTTCGCTTTGCGCCCACGCGCGCTCGTCGGCGACCGGGCTGCATGCGGCCACCAGCGCTGCGCCGCGCGTGCGTCGCGCGATTTGCTCGGCGTGGCGTTTGCCCATGCGGCCGAGGCCGGCGATGCCGACGCGCAAAGGAGCGGCACTCACAGCGTCACCGCCTGTCCGCTGGTCAGCGACTTGGCCGCTGCATCGGCCAGCTTCTGCGCCGCCACGCCATCCTCGATCGTCGTGCGGAACGGCGCGCCCGATTGCAGGCACTCGAAGAAGTGCACGAGTTCGAGCCGATAGGCCTCGCGGTAGCGCTGCAAAAAGAAATGCTCCGGCTTGTCGCTGCGCACGCTGGCGGCATCGGACTGCATCACTTCGGTCGGCCGCACGTTGCCGCACTGAAGCATTCCTTTGGAGCCCAACACCTCGAAGCGCTGGTCGTAGCCATACGCGGCGCGGCGGCTGGTGTTGATCTGCGCCAGGCGGCCTTTCTTCGTGCGGATCGTGACCACGCTCGAATCGATGTCGGGCACTTTGGCGATCTCCGGATCGACCAGCACCGAGCCGGTGGCGTAGAGCGTGGCCGCTTCGTCGCCGTCGTGGCACAGCACCCAGCGAAAGATGTCGAAGTCGTGGATCAGCATGTCGCGGAAGATGCCGCCCGAGCCTTTCAGGTACTGCGCCGGCGGCGCGCCGGGGTCGCGGCTGGTGACGACGAGCATCTCCGGCGCGCCGATCTCGCCGCGCACGAGGCGCGCCTGGGCTTCGGCAAACGTCGGGTCGAAGCGGCGCTGAAAACCGATCATGCAGGCCACGCCGGCGGCCTTGACCGCCGCGGCGCAATCGACCGCGCGCGACACCGACAGATCGACCGGCTTCTCGCAGAAGATGTGCTTGCCCGCCGCCGCGGCGCGGTGAATGAGGTCGCTGTGGGTGTCGGTCGGCGAGGCGATGGCGACGATGTCGATCGTCTTGTCGGCCAACACGGCGTCGGGTGTTGACACCGTCGCACCGAGCTGCAGCGCCAGGCTCGCGGCGCTCTCGGCCACAGGGTCGCAGACAAAACGCAGCGTCACGCCGGGCAATGCGGCCAGGTTGCCGGCATGAATGCGGCCGATGCGGCCGGCGCCGAAGACGGCGACGTTGTGGGTCATGGCAGTTCTCTCCAATGTCGGGATCGTGCCCATGTTGCACCGACTGCCGCCGCGACCACAATCGCGGCATGTCCCTACGTTTTCCCGCCGGTCGCCGTTTCGATATCGCCTGCCTCGGCCGCCTCGCCGTCGATCTGTACGCGCAACAGGTCGGTGCGCGGCTCGAAGACGTGTCGAGTTTCGCCAAGTACCTCGGCGGCAGCTCGGCCAACATCGCTTTCGGCTCGGCGCGGCTCGGCCTGCGTGCGGCGATGGTGTCGCGTGTCGGTGACGAGCAGATGGGGCGCTTCCTCGTCGAGACGCTGCAGCGCGAAGGCTGCGACACGTCGCAGGTGCAGGTCGATCCCGATCGCTTGACCGGCCTCGTGCTGCTCGGCCTCAAAGACCGCGACACCTTTCCGCTGCTGTTCGTGCGCGAGAACTGCGCCGACATGGCGGTCGAGGCGTCGCGCATCGACGAGGCGTTCATCGCCGGCTGCCGCGCGCTGCTGATCACCGGCACGCACCTGTCCACGCCGACGGTGCGCGCGGCGTCGCTAGCGGCCTTGGGTTTTGCGGGCCAGCACGGCACGACGCGTGTGCTCGACATCGACTACCGACCGGTGCTGTGGGGCCTGACCAAACGCGGCGAGGGCGCGAACCGTTTCGTCGCCGATGCCGCGGTGACCGAGCGCCTGCAAGCCGTGCTGCCGCAGTTCGACTTGCTGATCGGCACCGAAGAAGAGTTCCGGATTGCGGGCGGCGTGGCCGGTGACCTCTTGGCGAATCTGCGCCGCGTGCGTGAAGTGACTGCTGCCGCGATGGTGGTCAAGCTCGGCGCCAAGGGCTGCTGCTTCATTGATGGAGCGCTGCCGGCGCGACTCGAAGACGCACCGACAGCGGTCGGCGAATGCATCGAGGTTTTCAACGTGCTCGGCGCCGGTGATGCTTTTGCGGCGGGCTTGATGAAGGGCCTGCTCGACGG
>JANMHY010000054.1:0-1851 GCA_031375525.1 Burkholderiales bacterium | reverse complement strand
GGTCCTCACAGCGTTGCCCAGAGGCATCGCCATCAAGGCCTTAAAGAAGGCCAACCTCTCCCCCCTGTTCCAGGGCCGTATCGACCCCGAAAACCTGGTGTCTCCGCTGCACTTGACGGATTTCAAAACCATTTCCACCGCAGCGGCTGCAGGCAGGCCGCTGCTGCTCGCTCGTGTGGCCGGCGCGGACTCGGATGCCGCCGCGGCCGGCGGCGCGGGCGAGGTTTGCGCCGCTGCGGGCGCAGCGGCGGCCAGGGCAACCAGAACCAGACTCGCGGCAGCGTCGATGGGCTTCATGGGCGCAGTGTAGGCCGCAGCCCGCCGCCTGCGCAGCGCCTATTTGGTGGGTGTGCCGTCGTTCACGGTCGGCGGCACGGGCAGGCTGCCCCAGAGCTGCTTCAGGCGCTCGTCACGGCCGCAGCCGTTGCGGTAGTACTTGTAGCGCACGGGGTTCTTCTTGTAGTAGTCCTGGTGGTAGTCCTCGGCGGCGTAGAACGGCCCGGCCATCGAGATTTCGGTGACCACCGGCTCTCTGAAAGGCTTGCTCTTGTCGAGCGCCGCTTTCGAGGCCTGGGCGGCGGCCAACTGCTTGGCGTCGTGCACGAAGATGCCAGTGCGGTAGGGTGTTCCGGCGTCGCAGAACTGGCGGTCCTTCGTCGTCGGGTCGATCGTGTGCCAGAAGTACTCGACCAGCTGTTCGTAGCTGACGACCTTGGGGTCGTACACCACCTCGACCGCCTCCGCATGGCCGGTGCTCTTGGCCGAGACCTGTTCGTAGCTCGGGTTGGCGACCTTGCCGCCGATGTAGCCCGAGGTCGTCGATTTGACGCCGGGCACCTTGTCGAAGTCGGCCTCGACGCACCAGAAGCAGCCGCCGCCGAACGTGGCCTTGGCCAGGCCCGCGGGGGCCGTGCCCGTGGCCGTGGTCTGTGCGAACGCGCTGGCCAATGCCGTTACCGCAGCGAGCGTGACGAACAGGCGCTTCATGCTGCCGCCGGCACGAACTTCAGCGCCACGCCGTTGTTGCAGTAACGCTGTCCGCTCGGCTTGGGGCCGTCGTCGAAGACGTGGCCGTGGTGGCCGCCGCAGCGTGCGCAGTGGTACTCGGTGCGCGGCAGCACATGCTTGAAGTCGCGCTTGGTGCCGACCGCGCCGGGCAGCGTGGCGAAAAAGCTCGGCCAGCCGGTGCCGCTGTCGTACTTCATGGCGCTCGAGAACAGCGGCAGGTCGCAGCCCGCGCACTGGAACGTGCCGTGGCGCTTCTCGTCGTTGAGCGGGCTGGTGAAAGCGCGCTCGGTGCCTTCTTCGCGCAGCACGTTGTACTGAGCCGGGGTCAGCCGCTTCTTCCACTCGGCATCGGCCAGCAGCAGCGGCTCGATCTTCGGGGTGGCGGCGTTGGGCTTGGCGGCCTGCGCCGAGGCGCTGGAAGCCAAACCGAGGCTGGACAGCAGCCCGAGCCAGTCACGACGTGTCATGGTGTCATCTCCATTGTGAATCGATGCGCATCTGTCGCCGCCGCAGTCGATGCCTTACAGCCGCATCCGCGCGCCGCAGTGTGACGTAGAAAGCGCACAGGGGTTCCGTCGCTGTAAGCGTAATACCGACAGGCGCGTTGACGACTCACTGACAGACGAGACCGAACTGCACCGATCGCGGTTCGATGGCGTCTCCCTTAGAGTGTTTTGCATGCGATCGGAGCAGGAGCATCGTGTCATGAACGCCACCCAGAACCAGAGCTTCGCAGGACGCGCCCGCGCCAGTTTCGAGTTGCGCTTTCGCTCGCTGTTTCAAGAAGGCCGCGCGCTGGCGTTCGCCTGCGACGCCGACGGCCGCATCGACCTCGATCGCCTG
>JANMHY010000022.1:0-2644 GCA_031375525.1 Burkholderiales bacterium | reverse complement strand
CTACCGCAGCGCGCTCGGCGCCGTGCTCAACCAGCGCTGGATCGTGCTCATCGTCATGCTCGCCAGCGCGGCCGGCAGTGGGTGGCTGTTCAGCACCGCGAAGAGCGAGCTCTCGCCGATGGAAGACCGCGGCGTGATCCTGCTGCCCGTGACCGCGCCCGAAGGCTCGACGCTCGACTACACGCGGCGCTACCTCGACGCGGTGGGCAACATCGCCATGCAGCAGAGCGACTTCGACCGCGTCTTCGTCTTCCTCGGCGGCGGCGGCAACAGCAGCGTCGCCCAGGGCACGGTGATCCTGCGCGCCAAGGACTGGAGCGAACGCACGCGCAGCACGCAGGAAGCGGCGCGGGCGATGCAGCCGCAGCTCTCGGCCTTGCCGGGCGTGCAGGCCTTCCCGATCACGCCGCCGAGCCTGGGGCAGGGCTTCCGCTCGCAGCCGATCAACTTCGTCGTCGTCACCAACGACTCGTACGAGAACCTGCAGCGGGCCACGCAGGCCATCGTCGCCGAGATGCAGAAGAACCCGGGTTTCATCCAGCCCGACACCGACCTGCGCCTCAACAAACCCGAGCTGCTGATCGAGGTCGATCGTGACCGTGCGGCCGACCAGGGCGTGGCTGTCGATCAGGTGGCGCGCACGGTCGAGACGATGCTCGGCGGGCGCAACGTCACGCGCTACAAGCGCGGTTCGGACCAGTACGACGTCATCGTGCAGACGGTTGCCGCCGGCCGCGCGACGCCGGACGACATCGAAAAACTCTTCGTGCGCACACGCAACGACACGATGGTGCCGCTGTCGTCGATGGTCAAGGTGCGCGAGTCGGTGGCGGCGCGCGAGCTGAACCACTTCAACCAGCGCCGCTCGGTAACGATCACCGCCAACCTGGCGCCGAACTACGCGCTCGGCGAAGCGCTGGCCTTCATGGACGCCACCGCGGCCAAGGTGCTGGAGCCCGGCTACGCGACCGAGCTCAACGGCGTCAGCCGCGAGTTCCGCGCCTCGTCGGGCGCGCTCGGCCTGGTCTTCGTGCTGGCGCTGGTCTTCATCTTCCTGGTGCTGGCCGCGCAGTTCGAGAGTTTTGTCGATCCGTTCATCATCCTGCTCGCGGTGCCGCTGTCGATGGTCGGCGCGCTGGCCGCCTTGCAGTTGGCCGGCGGCACGCTCAACGTCTATTCGCAGATCGGCCTGGTGACGCTGATCGGCCTGATCACCAAGCACGGCATCCTGATCGTCGAGTTCAGCAACCAGTTGCGGCAGCAGGGTCGGGAGATTCGAGACGCGGTGATGGAAGCCGCGACGCTGCGCCTGCGCCCGATCCTGATGACCACCGGCGCGATGGTGCTCGGCGCGTTGCCACTCGCGTTGGCGCGCGGCGCCGGCGCCGAGAGCCGCCAGCAGATCGGCTGGGTCATCGTCGGCGGCATGAGCGTCGGCACGCTGCTGACGATCTTCGTCGTGCCGACGGTCTATACGTGGTTTGCGCGCTCGCGCGTGCCGGGCGAGATCACCGAGCAGGCGATCGGGGACGCGGTGCCGGCGAAGTAGAGCGCGACGCCCGGGTTCGCTTGCGAGGCTGCGTGGCCACCCACTGCTTCAGCGCGTCATCCATGCGTGTTTGCCAGCCTTCGCCGCCCGAGCGGAAGAACTCCAGCACCTCGGCGCTGTAACGCACACTGACGAGTTGCTTGGTGGGTGCAACTTGAGGACCGCGTTGGCCGGGCTTGCGCTTGGCGGCCACGGCGTCGCGCACGGCAGCGTAGCCGCCGCCATTGACGACGACAGCGGCTTTCCACTTCGCAGCTTCCTTCGGCGTCAGGTCGCGGTCTTGGCCTGGTGCGCCGGCGATGACCGCATCCCAGTCCGAAGATTTAGCGGGTCGTTTCTTTGACGTAGTTCCTGACTTCATGCTTTTCTGCCTTTCGCAGGCTGATGACGTGGAAGTCGTCGTCTCGTTCCGTGTAGGTCAGATGGACGACTTGTCCGTGGAGCCAACCGATGGCGTTGAGGCGAAGCTCGCCGTATCGGTCGCGCTTGTCTTCCAGCACGACGACCGGCCCGTCGAACAGCGAACCCTCGAAGTCGAGACCATGCTCGCGCAGGTTCTTGCGGCGCTTCGCATCGTCCCAAGTCGGCATACTTTGATTGTAGCTACTAAAAGATGATGTTCACGCCGTGCGAGAAGCCGCGTGCACGCCGAACACGCCGATCACGATCAGGCCGATGCTGACCAGCTTCAGCGCTGTCGCCGGCTCCTTGAAGTACCAGAAGCCGATGGCCGCGGTGGCGACGGTGCCGACGCCGGACCAGACCGCATAGACGACCGACAGGCCGAGCACGCGGATGACGAAGGTGTTGAGCGCGAACGAGACCGCGTAGAAGACGAAGATCAGCACCGAGGGCGTGAGGCGAGTGAAGCCGTCCGACAGGCGCATGCAGACCGTGCCGCAGATCTCGAAGACGATCGCGGCGGCGAGCAGCCACCAGGCTTGCGCGAAGGTCGGCGTGAACGTCACACCAGACCGTCGAATGGAATCACATCGACCTCATCGCCGGCATCGACATTGCCTTGCTCGTAATGCAGCACCACCATGCCGTTGGCGGTGCTCATGCTCGACAAGATGCCCGAACCCTGGCTGCCGG
>JANMHY010000012.1:0-1908 GCA_031375525.1 Burkholderiales bacterium | reverse complement strand
TGTTTTTCCTCTGCGCTTCCTCCGCGTCCTCTGCGCCTCTGCGGTGAAGGTAACTCAAAGGCGCACCGATGAAGCCGCTGCTCCCCGGCGCCACCGGCCCCGACGGCCGCCCGGTCACGCTCGGTGTGATGGGTGGCGGCCAGTTGGGCCGCATGTTCGTGCAGGCCGCCCAGGCGATGGGCTATTTCACGGCCGTGCTCGATCCGGACAAGACCAGCCCGGCCGGCCTCGTCGCGCATTACCACATCGACGCCGAGTATTTGGACGAGCAGGGCCTGGCGCAGCTGATGCAGCGCTGCGCGGCCATCACCACCGAGTTCGAGAACGTGCCGGCGCCGGCGCTGTACACGCTCGGCGCGCACCGGCCGGTCTCGCCGTCGGCGGAGAGTGTGGCCATCTGCCAGGACCGCGCGTCCGAGAAGCGGCACTTCATGAAGAGCGGTGTCGCCTGCGCGCCGTTTGCGGTCATCGAGAGCGAAGCCGATCTGGCGAAGGTCGAGGCGACTTTGCTGCCCGGCATCCTCAAGACATCGCGCTTGGGCTACGACGGCAAGGGTCAGGTGCGCGTGAGTGATCGCGCGTCGCTCGCCGTGGCTTGGAGCGAATTGAAGCAAGTGCCTTGCGTGCTCGAAAAGCAGTTGTCGCTGCGGCACGAGCTCTCCGTCATCGTCGCCCGCGGCGCTGACGGCACGGTGGTGCAACTGCCGGTGCAGCAGAACCTGCACCGTGACGGCATCCTTGCCGTCACGCAGGTGCCGGCGCCCGACATCGCGCCTGAAACACAGCAGCACGCACTCGAATCCGCGCAGCGCCTGGCGCAAGAGATGAGCTACCTCGGCGTGCTCTGCGTCGAGTTCTTCGTCTTGCACGACGGCTCGCTCGTCGCCAACGAAATGGCGCCGCGGCCGCACAACTCCGGCCACTACAGCATCGACGCCTGCGATGTTTCGCAGTTCGATCTGCAAGTGCGTTGCATGGCCGGCCTGCCGTTGCCGGCGCCGCGCCAGCATTCGAGCGCGGTGATGCTGAACCTGCTCGGCGATTTGTGGTTCGACGATGCAGGCCAGGAGCGCACGCCGCCGTGGAACGAGGTGCTCGCGCTGCCCGGTGCGCACCTGCATCTGTACGGCAAGGCCGGCGCACGCCGCGCGCGCAAGATGGGGCATCTCACGATCACCGGCGCCGATGCAACGAGTGCGCGCGCGGTGGCGTTGCAGGCTGCGTCGCTGCTGGGTCTGCCCTCGTTCTGAAGTGTTGCTCTCCGCCAGCGATTCGACAGCCGTCGCGCAGGCGGCGCAACGCCTCGCTGCGGGCGAGCTCGTCGCCTTCCCCACCGAAACCGTTTATGGCCTCGGTGCGCGTGCCGACGACGATGCGGCTGTGGCGAACATCTTCACCGCCAAAGGCCGGCCGAGCGAGCACCCGCTGATCGTGCATGTGGCCGATGCCGAGCACGCACGCGCTTTTGCCGCCGAGTGGCCGCCGCTCGCCGATCGCCTGGCCGCAGCCTTCTGGCCCGGCCCGCTGACGCTGATCGTGCCGCGGCGCGAGGGCATCGCTGCCGCCGCTGCCGGCGGCCAGAACACCATCGGCCTGCGCTGCCCGGCGCACCCGCTGGCGCAGGCGCTGCTCGCTGCCTGCGCCGCCCGCGGCGTGCCCGGCCTGGCCGCGCCGAGCGCCAACCGCTTCGGCCGCATCAGCCCGACGACCGCCGCACCTGTGGCCGACGAGTTCGGCGAGGCGATCACCGTGCTCGACGGCGGCGCATGCGAGGTCGGCATCGAATCGGCGATCGTCGACTGTTCTCGTGGCGCCCCCGTGCTGCTGCGCCCCGGTGCGCTGACGCGCGAAGCGCTGCAGGCCGCGGCCGGCGCCGCGCTGGCCGATGCCGACGTCAACGCGCCGCGC
>JANMHY010000701.1:0-2326 GCA_031375525.1 Burkholderiales bacterium | reverse complement strand
TGATGCTCGTGACCGGCAGGGTCAGCGTGATGCGGCGTTGCAGCTTTTCTAAGGTTTCAACTTGGACCGTCATGGCAGTGCTCTTGGAAGGATCGAAGGGGAAGTCGTGGTGCGCGGGGGGGGACTCGAACCCCCACGCCGGTGAGGGCGTCAGGACCTAAACCTGGTGCGTCTACCAATTTCGCCACCCGCGCGGTTTGGTGGCGCTGAGCCCGCGAGTTTAGCTGGTCGCTTCGGCCGGCTTCTTGACTCTGAACCAGGCCGCATAAAGGGCCGGCAGCGCGAGCAGCGTCAGCGCCGTCGCCACCACCAGCCCGCCCATGATGGCTACCGCCATCGGCCCCCAGAAGACGCTGCGCGACAGCGGGATCATCGCCAGCACCGCAGCGGCCGCGGTCAGCACGATCGGCCGGAAGCGCCGCACGGCCGATTCGACGATCGCCGTCCACGCCGGCACGCCCTTCTTGCGGTCCTGCTCGATCTGGTCGATCAGGATCACCGAGTTGCGCATGATCATCCCCGCCAGTGCGATGAAGCCGAGCAGCGCGACAAAGCCGAACGGCCGGTTGAGCAACAGCAGCGCGCCGGCCACACCGGCAATGCCCATCGGCGCCGTCAGCACGACGAGGATGGCGCGCGACACCGACTGCAGCTGCAACACCAACAGCGTGAACATGATGAACAGCATCACCGGCACACCGACGGCGATCGAATCCTGACCCTTGCTGCTCTCGGCCACAGCGCCGGCGATCTGGATGTCGTAGTCCGGCGGCATCTGCGCCTTGAGTTTTTGCAGTTCGGGCCAGACCTGGAACGTCACCGTCGGCCCCTGCACGCCTTCGACGACATCGCCCTGCACCGTGGCCGCGAACTTGCGGCCCTCGCGCCAGATCACGCCCGGCTCCCACGCAAACTCGAAGCTCGCAATCTGCGACAACGGAATCGCACGGCCGCTCGCCGTCGGCAAGTACGCCGTGGACAAATCGGTGATCGCATTGCGCTCGTCGGCCGGTTGGCGCAGCACGATGTCGATCAGCTTGTCGCCTTCGCGGTACTGGCCGACCGTCGTGCCCGACAACACCGTTCGCGCCGCGACCGCGATGTTCTGGCTCGTCACACCGAGCGCGCGCGCCTTGTCCTGATCGACCGCCAAGCGCAGCACCTTCACACGCTCGTTCCAGTTGTCGTTGATGCCGCGCATGCTCGGGTTGGCGCGCAGGATCGCTTTGGCTTTGTCCGACCATGCCTGTACGCCGGCGACGTCGGGGCCGAGCACGCGGAACATCACCGGGTACGGCACCGGTGGTCCGTTGGGCAGCACCTTGGACCGGCCACGCACTTCGGGAAACTCGGTGGCCAACAGCGCCGGCAATTTCGTGCGCAACGCATCGCGCGATAGCAAGTCTTTCGGCAGCACGATGAACTGGCTGACGTTGCTGTTCTGAAAGATCTGGTCGAGCGGCAAGTAGAAACGCGGCACGCCAGTGCCGATCCACGCCGTGACGCTGGCGACGCCCTCTTCCTTGGCGATGCGCGCTTCGAAGCGTTTGGCGATGGCTTCGGTTTCCTGAAACGTCGCGCCCTCGGGCAACCACAGATCGACCAGCACCTCCGGACGGCTCGAATCCGGGAAAAACTGCTGCTGCACGCGGCCCATGCCGACGACGCCGAGCGCAAACGTCAACAGCGTGATGCCGAGCGTGATCCAGCGGTGCGCCACGCACCAGTTCACCAGCGCGCGCAGCCGAGAGTAGAACGGCGAATCGAACAACTCGTGCGGCTGGTCGCCATCGGCGTGCGGCCGCGTGCGCAGCAGCTTCACGCCGAGATACGGCACGAAATACACCGAGACGAACCACGAGATCACGAGTGCCGCCGTCGTCACCGCGAAGATCGCAAAGGTGTACTCGCCGGTCACCGACTTCGCCAGGCCGATCGGCAAGAAGCCCGCGGCCGTGATCAGTGTGCCGGTCAGCATCGGCATCGACACCAGCTCATAGCTGAAGGTCGCGGCGCGATGGCGGTCGTAGCCCTCTTCCATCTTGCGCACCATCATCTCCACGGCAATGATCGCGTCGTCGACCAACAGGCCGAGGGCGATGATCAGCGAGCCGAGCGAAATCTTGTGCAGGCCGACGCCCCAATAGAACATCGTGACGAAGGTGATCGCGAGCACGAGCGGGATCGTGATGCCGACGACGAGGCCCGGCCAGATGTCGATCCGAAACGGTTTCGTGTGAAAGCCGAGCGCGATGAAGCTCACCGCGAGCACGACCACGATCGCTTCGATCAGCACGCGCACGAACTCGCCGACCGAGCGTGACAC